>NZ_JAAGOG010000101.1:0-28805 GCF_010747425.1 Nostoc sp. UIC 10630 | reverse complement strand
GCTCCCCTGCTCCCCTGCCTCCCCACGCTTACCCAAGTTTCCAAGGAAGGGGTGGCGGAACCTAACAATAAGGGGCAATTTTCTAATTCGGCTCGCCATTTAGCGACAGTGCGGGCATGGTAAGTAGGTATGGGTGAGTCTTGCTTAAAGCTACTGTCGTGTTCTTCATCTAAAATAATTAAACCCAAGTTGGGCAAAGGCGCGAAAACTGCGCTACGCGTACCAATAACAACTTGGGGTTCTCCTGTGAGCATAAGCCGCCAAGTGTCGTAGCGTTCGCCGTCGGAGAGGGCGCTGTGATAAACGCTGACTTTATTGCCAAAACGGGCGCGAAAACGATCGGTTAACTGGGGTGTAAGTCCAATTTCTGGTACTAAGACAAGGGCAGATTTACCTTGGCTGATGAGAGGTGCGATCGCTTGCAAATATACTTCGGTTTTTCCTGAACCTGTCACCCCATGCAATAAAACTTCAGCAAATCCATCTAATGTCTGGATTGTTTTTAAAGCGCTAGCTTGGGCAGCAGTTAAAGATTTAGCCCCATCGGGTGCCAATACTGGGCCCTGTTCGGTTCGCAATACTTCCCGTTCTTCAATAACGATGTAACCCTTTTGTGTGAGCGTTTTGAGAATAGAAGAACTAGCATTGCAAATTTGCAGTAATTCATTTTGCCACAACTCCCCATTATGCCGCCGTAGCACTTCCAAAATCTCTCGCTGGCGGGTAGTTAAGTCGCTATCAATTATACCTGTCAGCGTGACTGCTTTTTGTAGCTTTGGTCGAGTCAGCCGTGGCGGTTCTAAATAGCTTTCTACTAAACCGAATCGCAGCAACTCCCGAATTCCCCGATAGGCAGATTTGACTTTTTGTTGAAGGTAGGCGAAACTATAATCCCCCGCAGGCTGCACTTGCAAAAGTTGCCAAACTTGCCGCGCAGTAGGAGTCAAGAAAGCTAAAGGATCGGAAGGTGCTAGCAAATAACTACTTCCCCCTGCTCCCTGGTCACTGAGCGTAGCCGTTCGCGCAGCGTCTCGTAGAGAAGTGTGCCCCTTGCCCCCTCCTCCCCCTCCTCTAACAAGGCGGATACGGCGCTGCGATCGCCCCAGCAACCCTGGTGGTAGAGCAACCCGGATTACTTGAATCAGAGGCGTATAGTAATATGCAGCAACTCGATTGAGTAATTCCCAATAAGCACTTGGGAAAAATCCAACGCTGACTATATCTTCTACTTCTCGGATTTTTTCTGGTGCTAAATCAACATTTGGTTGTGCCAGTAACCGAATTGCGATCGCTCCTAATTGTTGTGCCCCAAATGGCACGCTCAAAATATCCCCTGGTTTTATTTCTAACTGGGCTGGCAATCGATAAGTAAATAATCCTGTACTTCCTGGACAGTCTACCAGTACTTCAACCCATCTATTAAGAGTTATACCTGATTGGTACGATTCGCTAGGTTCAGCCACTACTAAAGGAGATAAACTTATGCCATTAATATACATAGTTCCTGACTATAAAGTTAGATGTTTTCCTCACATAGCTGGTCAAAATTAACCTAGCTAACTAAACTCTAATTTTTTGCTTTCTTAAATTTAAATAGTATTTTTCAATACTGTTATCCTTCATAATACTTGATAAGTTTCCTCTTATGTAATCTACTAGACAAATTCGTATCAACTATACATGCAATAAATATTTGGTACCCACTATATAAATAAAAGCATGTCGGCACTTGCTGCAACAGTTGCTCTATCTACTAAATAGGGAGTAGCCTTTTTCCGCCTATCGATAGATATTCAACCCTTTCTGTATATGAGATGCTTTTATACAAATAAGATCATCCCAAAATTAAGCTGCCATAATTGTAATTTGTATCATTTGGGTAACTTGAAGTTGGGAAGGCATAACCCCATCACCAGGTTTTAAATTTATCCAGTGACTTCCAAATACCTAATATATATTTAGAAAAATATATGAAAGTTTAAGAAATTTGGATGGTTAGCTGAGATTTTTATGTTTGTTCAGGTTGAGAAAGTTTGAGGGGGTTTGACATATTTGGTAATTAAGAAAAAAATGAAGAATATAATCTGTTAAAAGCCTGAGAAGAAAGTTTTGTTGGGTGCTAAGGTCAGTTACGTTATAGGTTGTATCTAACTGTAACCCATAGGTTGTAAGTAGATATAGATTTTTATTCTTGAATAGAAATTAGCAGAAGCTTCTATTTCGCCATATAAAGGGGTGCATTCGTCCATTAGGGAAAACTACCAAGCCTCAAACGAGTAGCTGTAACTAAATTATGTACCAAACAAAACAACAATCCCTAAAGGAAACTATGAACATTGTTGAATTGGGAAAAATGGAAATACTGGAGAATGCTGCTGATATTGAAGAACCATCACTCGATAGTTTAGATGCAGTGGCAGATGAAGAGCCTCCAATTGTAGTAGAAAATCTGGAATCAGATGAACGCGATGGAGATGACATGGCGGCGGCCCGCCCTTCGGGATACAATAAAACCGAGCATGATGATGCCGTCGGCGCGTTTTTTAAAGAGATGGCGCGTTATCCGCTTTTAAAAGCTGATGAAGAAGTAGAGTTAGCGCGGCGAGTTAGATTTCTAGAGGAAATTAGGGAATTACAAGTTGCTTTAAACTTAAAACTAGGACAGGAACCTACCAAACTAGAAGTAGCTTCCGAGCTAGAAATGACCGAAAAGCAACTAGAAAGTCGCTTGTATCAAGGTAGAGTAGCGAAACGCAAAATGATTCGCTCCAACTTGAGGTTAGTAGTTTCTATTGCCAAACGATATCTAAATCGGGGAGTGCCTTTTCTGGATTTAATTCAGGAAGGAGCAATGGGTTTAAATCGCGCTACAGAAAAGTTTGATCCAGATAAGGGATATAAGTTTTCTACTTATGCCTATTGGTGGATTAGACAAGCGATTACCAGGGCTATAGCTAACGATGCGCGGACAATCAGGCTACCTATTCATATTGTTGAAAAGCTTAACAAACTCAAAAAAGCTCAACGGGAACTAAAGCAAAAACTCTGTCGGAATCCTACCGAAGGTGAAATGGCAGAAGCTTTGGAAATTAGCGTACAACAACTACGCCAACTACAACAGCTACGCCGTCAAGCACTTTCTCTCAACCACCGTGTCGGTAAAGAAGAAGACACGGAATTGATGGATTTGCTAGAAGATGAAGATAACCTGTCTCCAGAAGCAAAAATGAATGAAAACATGATGCGTCAGGAGATTTGGGAAGTACTAGGTGATGTGTTAACTCCACGAGAAAAAGATGTGATTTCTCTGCGTTATGGTTTGACCACCAGCGAACCCTGTACGTTAGAAGAAGTTGGCAATATGTTCAATCTTTCCCGTGAGCGAGTGCGCCAAATTCAAAGCAAAGCGATGCGAAAATTGCGCCGTCCCCACATAGCTAAACGCTTAAAAGGTTGGTTAATTTAGTTACATTTACGGAGATAGAGACGCAATACCTGATCATCACTTCGTTCCCATTCAAAATTCAAAAATAGATATTTAATTTTGAATTTTGAATTTTGAATTACCCGCATGGTTTGACTTAATTAGCTCCAATAATGAATTTAGGGGCTGGTATATTTATATTTCTTGAGCTTCGACTACCGCAACTCTCAAAAAACGGTCATTCTGTACCTTTTTCGGCTTTTGTTTAGTCATTTTAAAAAAAAATTGCACAGTTACCTATAGACTATGGACTATGAACTGTAGACTATAGACAAATGACTTCGTGTAGCAATTTGATTTTGCGTTTTGCTGAACCAACTGATTACAGCGTACTTTTTCAATTAATTCAGGGACTTGCTGAGTATGAAAAATTATCTCATGCTGTCACTGGCGATGCTCTGGCACTTAAGGAGCATTTATTTGGTTCGCACAGATATATAGAAGCGATTTTAGCAGAAACTGCTGGTCAAGCTGTTGCTTTTGCCCTATTTTTTCATAATTATTCAACATTTTTGACCAAGCCCGGAATTTATCTGGAAGACTTATTTGTTTTACCAGAGTATCGTAGGCAAGGTATTGGTAAAGCTCTTATTTCTAAAGTAGCCCAGATAGCTATAGAACGTGACTGTGGACGGTTAGAGTGGAGTGTGTTGGATTGGAATGAACCAGCTAAAGCATTCTACCGTAGTATAGGAGCATCTATATTAGATGATTGGCGAATTTGCCGTGTCACAGAAGACGCGCTTACGCAGTTAGGGGCTGTCAATTGAAGAAAAATTCAGCTATTCTGAATTCAGTAGTCACAAGAGGTTGTTGGAAAAGTGTTTTTCTCTAAACTTTAAGCACTTTTAGATCCTCACTAACCCTCTTTAAAAAGGCTATTAATTAACCAGATATTGCTTAACATTTGCGAACCTGATCATTTATTGATGACAAAAGCTAGCAGTAAAAATACAGGGTTGGGATTAGCGTAGACACAGAGCGGCTTGTCGTCTAGACATCGCTCATAAAATGATTGTGGAAAAACATGGTTGTCAAATTAGCGTCGAGTCCGAACTTGGCAAAGGCACAAAATTTGACAATTCATGTAGTACCGCCTAATTAGCTTTAGGACTTACACAAAACTTAACCAGGTAGGGGTACTCACGCAGGGTATTGCCCTTACCTGTAAATCCTGGTTTTGGTTATTGTTTGCGTAAGCCGTAAGCTTAATCAAGAAACCTCTTTTAACTCTTTAGCTTTTACACTTTTCCTGCCACAACCAAGTCTTTCTTCAAAAGTTCCACTGCTGCTTGATATTGCAGATCCGCTTCAGTACCAATCTGTTCGCGGTTAATTGGATCTTGGGAAATCACTTTATCTGGCTTAATACCTAGTTTGTTAATATCCCGGTGTTGAGGAGTTTCATACTTAGCAATTGTGACTGCCAATCCCGAACCATCTGATAATTCAAATAAAGATTGAATTAAACCCTTACCAAAAGTGGTTTCGCCTACCAACTGGGCACGACCGTTATCTTGGAGTGCGCCAGCCAGAATTTCGCTAGCACTGGCAGTTCCTTGATTCACCAAAATTACCAGAGGATCGTTCGTCAGGGCTGGCCCAAAGGCTTCGAAACTACCCTGAATGCCTTGTCTATTCACAGTGTAGACAATAGTACCAGAATCTAACCACTGACGGGCAATTTCAATTCCTGATTGCAATAATCCCCCAGGATTATTTCGTAAATCTAGAATGTAGGCAGCAGCGCCTTTTTTTTCTAGACTAGAAATAGCGTGTGCCAATTCCGTTGAGGCGTTGGCATTGAATTGAGTGAGACGTAGGTAACCAATAGATGTACCTTCAGTGGAAACACGCAATTCTGAAACCACAGGGTTAAGAGCAATGCGATCGCGCGTTAATCTAATTTCCGTTTCTGGCTCTCCATCCCGTTCGATGAGGAGAGTAACAAGGCTGCCACTTGGCCCGCGCATTTTAGTTGCAGCTTCATCTAGGGTAAGATTTTTTGTGGGCACGCCTTCAATTTTAAGAATGCGATCGCGTGGTCTAATCCCCGCTTTATCTGCTGGTGAACCTGCTATAGGAGCCACTACTTCCAACTTCCCAGTCTCAGGATTCAGGACAATTTGCAATCCTACCCCAGTCAGTTCCCCAGAAGTATTGACCTTTAAGCTGCGGTACTGTTCCGGGTCTAAAAAGCGGGTAAAAGGGTCATCAAGGCTCTTGAGCATCTTCCCAATTGCCGCATAACTGGCATTTGCGTCTGTAAGCGGCTTCTCTAGAACTTTTTGCCGCACAGCCGCCCAATTCTGATGATTAAAAGTCTCATCTAGATAAGTGCGATTAACAATTCGCCATACTTCGGAAACCAGCTTTTGTTCCCCCGTTAAAGCCACCGCAGGCTGGGTAAGCGTACCAAACGCCAACCAAAACGCCATTAACAACGAAAATCCAACCCGAAAGACTTGTTTGTTCATGAACCCCATTATCAATTCCACCTCAACCCAAATTGCCTAGAAATGCTCAGTTGTCCTGTTGTTGATGAAATCTATCTCTCGATTATGTTACTTTTTTTATAGAAGTGGTGCATTTCTCTCATCAAGTTGTTCAGTCAACTGATGCGTTGTATCCACTCACGAAAGGATAAAATCTACTTTGTGTCCACCATTTTCTGTGCAGGGGCGTAAAGAGATCGCAATATATTCCTTCTTTACAGAGTGTAAAGTTTCTGAAGACTCTTAGCACGCTGAAAGCTGACAAGCAAACGAAATAAACTCGTCTTTACCAAAATCCCAAAATTGCTAATTGGGAGAGAAGTCATAAGAGGCGGCTTATGAGAAGTCCATAGACAATTCTGTTGTTACCCTAGCCTGCGGCAACCCCTTGGGCGAACCCGCAGGATGCCGAGGCTTGGAACCATCAGAATTTTAGTCGCCGATTTAAAGCTTCGGGATTTATCAACCGCAACCGACTTTTAGGAACTTGAGATTGTATGGCCAACGTTTACGACTGGTTTGAGGAACGCCTGGAGATTCAGGCACTCGCTGAAGACGTTACTAGTAAGTACGTCCCTCCCCACGTCAACATCTTCTACTGCTTGGGTGGTATTACCCTGGTTTGCTTTCTCATCCAGTTTGCCACTGGATTTGCCATGACGTTCTACTACAGGCCAACAGTCACTGAAGCGTTCTCCTCAGTGGAGTACATCATGAATGAAGTAAACTTCGGTTGGCTAATTCGCTCCATCCATCGCTGGTCTGCCAGCATGATGGTGTTAATGATGATTTTGCACGTCTTCCGGGTTTATCTCACAGGTGGTTTTAAAAAGCCCCGCGAACTAACTTGGGTCAGCGGTGTCATCCTAGCTGTAATTACAGTTTCCTTTGGAGTTACCGGCTATTCCCTACCTTGGGATCAAGTTGGCTACTGGGCTGTAAAAATCGTTAGTGGCGTACCAGAAGCAATTCCCGTAGTTGGCGTTCTGATCTCCGACCTGCTGCGCGGCGGTTCAAGTGTTGGTCAAGCAACACTAACTCGTTACTACAGCGCACACACCTTTGTGCTGCCTTGGTTGATTGCAGTCTTCATGCTGTTTCACTTCTTGATGATCCGCAAGCAAGGCATTTCCGGGCCTTTGTAATCTCAATTATTAGCGAAAGGCAAGATTTGTCAGTTTTCAGATGAAGTTGTTTGTTTTAAACTTATGAAACACAATAAATTTAATTGCACATAAGTTCCCAAAAATAAACACTTCATCTGAAGCCCAAAGCTGTCAATTCCTTCCAGGTGGATAAACGTAGACAAACAAAACGCTGCTTTTTGCCTGCTAGGTTTGCCTAGTAGCTGATAGCCTTCACAAATGCTTTAATTTAACTTAAGCAGGAGAGCACATTTCAAAATGGCAACACAAAAAAAACCTGACCTGAGCGATCCTCAGTTAAGAGCCAAACTCGCCAAAGGCATGGGTCACAATTACTATGGTGAACCCGCTTGGCCTAATGACTTACTTTATGTCTTTCCAATCGTGATCATGGGTTCCTTCGCTGCAATTGTGGCTCTAGCTGTGCTAGATCCTGCAATGACCGGTGAACCAGCAAATCCTTTTGCCACACCATTGGAAATTTTACCAGAGTGGTACTTGTATCCAGTCTTCCAAATTTTGCGATCGCTTCCTAACAAACTTTTAGGAGTGTTAGCAATGGGTTCTGTACCAGTTGGGCTAATTCTCGTTCCTTTTATTGAGAACGTCAACAAGTTCCAAAACCCCTTCCGTCGTCCAGTTGCAACCACAGTCTTCCTCGTTGGCACTCTTGTCACCGTGTGGCTGGGTATTGGTGCTGCCTTGCCATTGGATAAATCTTTGACCTTGGGACTATTCTAAATTAGTCACTACAAAGTGCTTTGACGCCTGTGAGTTTCAAGAGCATATTACAGATATGTTTTTGGAAGAAATCTACAGGCGTCAATTTTAATAGTTCAGATTGCATTCGGGATCTGGAGTTTTGGATTGAAAAGCTATCCCAAAATCTAAAATCACCAAAATTCATCAAATATAAACATTTTTCACTTAATTAACGTAAGTTGCTAGTTACAACGCTATAAATGCCAAAATCGTTCATGTTTTGTATTTTGGTAGATAAAATATCTCAATTTAGATTTTTCTACATCAGAACAATTTGGCGAATCATGCAAAATTTAATAACTAGCAACTTGGGTTTATTTATATTTAAGTCACAGTTAATGTTTACCATAGTGCAGCAAGACCATCTGAAGGTTAAGAGCGAACTCAGCCTCCTAAACCAGGTGCAAGAATGGTTCGAGCAATTTTGTCTGCAACATCTGTCTCAACTTGGCTGGTCAAAAACTCAACTAGATCGCCTCAATTTAGCATTAGCAGAAGGTTTTACCAACGCTGTTCGTCACGCTCATCATGCTTTACCCCCAGAAACAACCATTGAAATTAACGTTGATCTGTGGATCGATCGCCTAGAGATTAGAATTTGGGATTATGGAAAACCTTTTAATCCTGATGCGATCGCAGAGCCAGCCCCAGGTACTCTACAAGTAGGCGGGTATGGATGGTTCCTCCTCCGGCGGTTGGCAGACCGTGTTGTATACGAACGTGGTGCAGATGGTAGAAATTGCCTTCTCATCGTCAAATACTCTGTAGAAGCACAATAAGAAAAGCGAAGTTAAACCACTTACTTCAAAACAGAAGTATGAACGGAAAAACTCTTTGCTACAAAATGTAGTTATTTGATTGATAAAGTATATTCCTTTTTCAATATGATTTGAATTGGAATAATGTATTTTTTGCGTAAAATTGCTTAGTTATTATGATTTTTTTGTAAAATCTCAAAAATATTTTTGTATAAAAAGAATTAGTGAATACAGTAAAGATAGCATTCGAGTTATATTAGCTCCCTTGTTAAGATTTGTCAGCAGTGTTGAGAGTCGGAATGTTTTTTCTCCCACAACTGCTATTTAGTCCTTAATAGAGATAGAGATAATAGGGGACAGATTATGACTAAAACAGCCCTCATTACAGGAATAACTGGTCAAGATGGCTATTATCTCAGCCATTTGCTCCTCAACCGTGGCTATCGAGTTGTAGGATTAGTACCTCCCCATCGACAACCTAATTTGACAAAGCTGGGAACACTGGCGAATCAGGTAGAAATTTTTACGGTTGACTTGAGGGATAGTGGGGCGCTGTTGACCGCAGTTGAGCAACTACGTCCCCAAGAAATTTACAATTTGGCGGCTCCCAGTTTTGTACCCGACTCTTGGAACGACCCATTAGGAACCCTAGATTTGATCACTGGTACAGCTACCAGACTTTTGGAAGCAGTACGACAGGTTGGTTTGTCTACCAGATTTTATCAAGCCAGCAGTTCGGAAATGTTTGGCGATGTATTTAGTTCGCCTCAAGATGAAGAAACGCCTTTTCGTCCCAAAAATCCCTATGCTGCGGCCAAGATGCACGCCCACTGGACGATGGTGCATCACAGACAGCGCTATGGCCTATTTGCCTGTAGTGGAATTTTATATAACCATGAGTCTCCTCTCCGCGCACCTCAGTTTGTAACCCGAAAAGTTTCTTTGGCAGCCGCATCGATTAAATTGGGTTTAACTGACACCTTAGAAATGGGTAATTTAGATGCGAAACGCGATTGGGGCTTTGCGGGAGATTACGTAGAAGCTATGTGGCTCATGTTGCAAGTCAATGAACCAGAAGAATATGTGATTGGCACTGGAAAACTGCACAGTGTTAGAGATTTAGTTGCCACAGCTTTTGAGTCTGTCGGATTGGATTGGACGCGCTATATAGTTTTAAATACCAGTTTATTGAGACAAGATGAGCATTTTCAACTAGTAGCTGACCCTAGTAAAGCTAAAAGAAATCTTGGCTGGGAACCCCAAGTAAGCTTTGAGGAACTTTTAGAAAAAATGGTAAAAACAGATTTAGAGCGGTTACAAAGCGGTGCGATTGCGCCCTTAACCCAAGTGTAAATAACCTAATATGCATATCACTAAAGTGACACAAAACCTAAAGGTAGGTGATAAAGTTAACCAAAAAACTAACCATGTCTTCGTGTTTTTAGAAATTTTTGCCCACGAAGGTGGTATTCAATCATATATAAAAGATATTTTTCGCGCCTATCTGGGATTAAGTCAAGCTTACAAGGCGGAAGTATTTTTGCTGCGAGATAGCCCTGATAGTTTAAATCTGTTTGAAGACGAGAACTTAAAATTTCATTACTTTAAAAATCAGTCCCCTCATTTAGGGAGACTGCAAATGACAGCAGCTTTACTCAAGTGTCTATTGCAAAACCGTCCGCAGCAAGTTTTCTGCGGTCATATTAACTTAGCAGTATTAATCCAAACTCTTTGCCAGCCCTTGGGGATTCCTTACACCGTGCTAACTTATGGCAAAGAAGTCTGGGAACCTCTAAAAAATCAAGAACGTCGCGCCCTGACATCAGCAGATAAAATTTGGACAATTAGCCGTTACAGCCGCGATCGCGCTTGTCTTGCCAATGGTTTAAACCCCAAAATGGTAGAGATGATGCCTTGTGCAATTGATGGAGATAAATTTACTCCTGGTTCCAAGCAGCCAGAATTCGTTCAAAAATATGGTTTAACTGGTTCTAAGGTGTTAATGACAGTAGCACGCTTATGGTCAGGGGATATTTACAAGGGTGTAGATGTCACAATTCGGGCGTTACCACAAATTGCTCAGGTTTTCCCAGAAGTGAAATATTTAGTAATTGGTCGCGGTGATGACCAACCGCGATTGGCGCAGCTTGCAAAAGATTTGGGTGTGAGCGATCGCGTCGTCTTTGCGGGTTTTGTTGCTACAGAAGAATTAATGGAACATTACCGCCTTGCTGATGCCTATATCATGCCTTCGCAAGAAGGCTTTGGCATTGTTTATCTAGAAGCAATGGCTTGTGGAGTACCAGTCTTATCCGGTGATGACGATGGCTCGGCTGACCCCTTGCAGGATGGTAAACTGGGATGGCGAGTACCACACCGGAATGCTGATGCTGTAGCAGCAGCTTGTATAGAAATGCTTCAAGGGGATGACCAACGATGTGATGGACAGTGGCTACGAGAACAAGCGATCGCTCTGTTTGGCATAGATGCCTTCCAACAGCACTTGCAAAAAATGCTGCTATCCTCAGTCATTAAGTCAAAATGACCAATGACCAATGACCAATGACCAATGACCAATGACCAATGACCAATGACCAATGACCAATGACCAATGACTAAAATCGCTATCCTAGAAGGAGAGCAGGACGACATTTAAAAATGAGCTTTAAGTCATTTCAATTGAATCTTTTAAATCTCCGGCCTTGGCTCACTCTGCTAGCAGTTGTTTGGTTGCTGGCATCACTGGGCCTAGGTTGGTTGGTTAATTCGTTGCTAATTATTGTCGGGTTGCTGTTTTTAGCACCCATTGTGGCTTTTTTTGGCTTTCGTTGGTGGCTGCAACGCAACTTGGTTGCTGACCAGTGTCCCGTCTGTAGATATGAATTTACGGGTTTAAACAACAGTCAGTTACAGTGTCCCAACTGTGGTGAGTCGCTGTTAGTACAAAATAGTCATTTTCAGCGCTTCACACCAGAAGGCACAATTGATGTCACTGCTGTTGAAGTTCCAGCCAAATCACTTGAAGATTAGTCATTGGTCATTAGTCATTGGTTATTAGTAAAAGACAAATGACTAATGACTATTTGTTTTTTTGCGAGATTGAGAGGGTGTAGTTAAACTGCTGCTGGGATAGTTCGCCCACATGCACCGTGTATCTTCCTGCTTGCCAGTAACCAGGAAGCTCTGCCTTGCCTCCAGAGGAACTATCTGCCATTACACAAAAACGTCCCCCTGGCCCGTCGATCAACAGCGTTGGCTTCCCTTGACTTTCTACCGTTAATCGTAAATAAGGTAGTGACTCTGTAACCTGAATAATTTGGCTAGGTTCAGTAGTAATATTGCCACAATTGCTTTTGACAGTTCCCCCAGACTTTCCGTTCAAAACCAGTGGATCTGGCTGGAAAGTCCGATTTATTTGGACATTTGGTGTCTGTGCCAAATTAGCCTCAGTAAAAACCAAGCTCATCACCAAAGATATGGGAAGAATTGCAAGTAGCCGAAGCGTTTTCATTTTAATTAATGCTCCAGATTTTTTAGAGCAATTATTGTTATACAGTGTAATTTAATTGACGATATCAATTTATCTTGGTTCCAAAAGCTGCCGTATAACCTAATACCATTAAATTAAAAATTGTTTGTGAAGATGGGATGTAGAGCTGTCGCCAACTAAAGGCTTTACATTTATCCTGCAAATTTACTCATATATGATGATGGCTGGCGATCGCTTCTCTACTAAAATATTTAACCACCAGTAGAATAGGCATCTGTTTAAAAAGCCTTATTTTTTACATTTTAGAAACGTAAAATTACTGTAAAAATTAGATAAATTACCAGACAATAACAAAAAAACATAATTTTTACCTGTCAGAAGGGTATTACACACACAGACATTAGCTAAAATCACTAAGACAACCACCAAAAATAGAATTTAGTTGGTCTGTTGTCGAATAAATATGCTAAATGAGGTAGATAAAGATTTATGAATCCTCAACCAGAAGAAGACTTACAGCGTCGCCTCGATAAGTTAGAGGCAGAGATTAATTCCGCACCTGGGGTTGTTTCTCAACCACAAGGACAAAAACAGATGCCTCAGTCTGTTTTTGCCAACTTGAGCTTGCAACTGGAGCGATTTAAGATTTGGTTCAACGGCTTATCTGGGACAAAAAAGCTGGTAGTTTCGGGTGTGACGCTGCTAGTAGGCTTGGCGATGCTGCAAACAGTGTTTAAACTGATTGCATCTGTAATAACTCTGGCACTTTTAGCAGCGTTAGTGTATGTTGGATACAAATTTTTTGTGTCTAGTAGCTTTCAACGTAAGCAATAAGTTGATATGCAATTACTTGGCAATCTGCCCGGAGTTATGAAAGTCAGGAGTCATAATACAAAAGGCTCCTGACTCTCATAACTCCTCAATTCTATTCCAATATGCTTTTCTTTTTGCCGATTAGCTTAGTCTATTTTAATTGTGCCGATCGCGGCGTAAAAATAATATCAAAGGGAATTATCTAATGACATCACCAATTGTGAGGAGAAGTAGTAATCAATCTGGTCAGTCAAAAGAACCGGAAAGAGCCAGTTCAATGTTGCTAGCAAGTAGGCGTTTTGCTGCTTGGGCGGCTGAAATCACACTAGTGGTTGCCAGTGGGTTGATTCCCTTCGGCATTGGTGTTTATGCCAATTCTAGAAGCGATCTTAACCGAGTACCTCTTAACCCCGTATTGGTAGTGACGGAAAGAGCGATCGCTAGACCCCTAGCTCTGCCTGTTAGCTATGGTATCCGTAACGTCGCATGGCCGACTAATATTTTGTGGACAATCGCCCTGTTAGCGCCTGTAACTCTCTCATGGTGGCAATTGTATTTACTGGCTAAAACTGGTAGGACAATTCCGAAACGTTGGTTCAAAGTGCGGGTTGTTAACGAGCAAGGGAAGCCTCCCGGATTGGGGGCAGTTGTCATTAGAGAAGGAGTTGGACGTTGGACTGTACCTATTTCGATCGCCTATCTGCTGTGGCGCTACAGCTTTGCTTTCCCGAATTTGGGATTATTCACATTTTTGTCTTTATTAATGATTGTGGGTGAAGGGATCGGCTTACCGTCGCGCCGGGGTCGTCGCGCCCTGCACGATCAACTTGCAGGCACTTATACAATAGATACGACTCGTCCCTTACCATCCTCACTCTTAGCTAACAACAGACAAGCTCAATCTGCTGGCGGTAATAATGAAGCAGAAGGGCAAGAAGAAGAATTAACGGCAGCCGAAACCAACCATTCACCCAACCTGTGGCGGCGGATACAGCAAAATCCTAACCTGACTTTGTTTGGGGTAGGACTAACGAGTATGACGGCTGTGTTGGCAACTTTAATCGGCACTCAAGTTTATATCCAAATTCAACAATCCCAGCGAGCAACTAAGCAAATTAATAGCCAACAGTTCCTCGAACTTGTCAAACAATTAACTCCCAACTCTGGGGCGACTAATGAGCAACGCCAAAGTGCAATTCTGGCTATGGGTGGTCTTAACGATCCACAATCCATAAAATTTCTGGCGGATTTATTGGTTAGCGAAACCAACCCCAGCCTCCTGGATAGCATTCAACAATCTTTGACAACTGTCGGGCCCCAAGCTATCCCCGAATTAAAAAATAAGAATCAGTTTTTGGTTAGCGAACTGGAATCTGTGGGCAGTGCTGCAACAAAAGAGCGGGAATTGCGACAAGGGCGGCTACAAAGAAACCAGAGAACGATCAACAAAATTCTCTCTGTATATAGCGGAAAAATGGAAGGCGTTGACCTAAGTAGCACCCAATTAGGTCAAAGCGGTACTCCAGGTAGTTCATTCTTCAACTTGGTACTAGACAACCTTGATTTATCAGGAGTTAAGTTTAAATCTGCAAATCTCAACCAAGCTAGCTTTAAGGGTAGCCGCTTTCGAGGTGTGGGTGAAGATGGGCGTTGGGATACCTACGACGATGTAATAGCTGATTTAAGCCAAGCTCAGTTGCAGCAAGCCAATCTTACTGATGCTAACCTTAGTCGCGTCTTGATGAACCGGATCGATTTGAGCCGCGCCACTCTCAACAGAGCCAACTTATCTAACGCGCGTCTATATGACGCTAAACTCAACAGCACCCAACTAGTAGGAGCCGATCTGCGAAACGCAGTTTTGGAAAGAGCCAGCTTAACTGGGGCTGATTTAGGTGATGCTAAATTGAACGAAGCCAATCTTTACGCTGCCCGTTTAGGTCGTGTCACTGCTATAGGAACGCAATTATCCTTTGCCAACTTAACTAATACTGATTGGCAAGGAGCAGATTTATCAGGAGCCTATTTGGATCGTGCTAATCTCAGCAATGCTAACCTGAGCGCCACTCGTTTAGCTGGTGCTGTTTTGCGTTCTGCTCAGATGGAAAACGTTAACTTACAAAATGCTGACCTAAGTCTTGCAGATTTGCGGGGGGCAAATGTGGCAGGAGCAGATTTTAAGGGCGCAATTCTCGCCCCTAGCAAAGAAGATCCAGCAGATCAATTTGTCAAAACCCCGGATTTAGGCTCAGTATCTGCCGTAGTCCAAGGGGTTGATTTTTCTCAAGCCAAAAATTTAGATTCCAAGCAACTAGCATACATTTGTACTCAAGGAGGCATTCATCCTCGTTGCCCGTAGAATGGAAGGGGGCAGAGGGGCAGGGGAGGATGAGAGAAACAAAGGAGACAAGGGAAGAATAATAATGCCCAATGCCAATTGCCCAATGCCCAATAACAAAATGGTGTGAGGAGTCGGTTATGAAGTATGTTCCATATTTGGTTTCAGTTTTGGGGGCTAGCTTGGTCTTGAGTCTGGCGACTACTAAACCAGCACAAGCTCAAGTAGCTTATGGCAGTTATGTAGGTATAGGCCCCACTGTTGGTTTTACAGATGGTATCCAATTTGGGGGAGTAATCGCTGGGCGCTACAAGCTTTTGGAAGCACCGCTTTCACTACGTGCCCAAGTGTTGATTGGTAATAATACGGCAGTTGTGCCAACGGTTTCTTACGATTTTCCCCTTAACTGGCAAGCTGATGCTTACCTGGGTGCTGGGTTAGTCTTGGCTGGTGGTGGTGGATCTTCTCCTGTGGGCGACAAAATCAGTTTTGCTTTACAACCGGGTATTGATTATATGATCCCAAATAGCAATACTGTGCTTTTTGGCAACGCCATCATTGCTTTTGATGCCTACCGTGATAGCGGTGGTACAGCTATCTCCGTACAAGGTGGTGTTGGTTTGAGATTTTAATGGGCTAAATAAAACCCTGCTGCGATCGCTATCCCTAAGAAGCGTTAAACTTCATTGCAAATTAAGAAGTTAGTCCAAACAACATGATAATTTTTTGTCATGAAGAGAAATAGCACAGGATTAACACAGGAGAACACAGTGGCAATGGAATCAAATTTATTAACAGATGCGGGCGCAGATGAAGTGAATCAAGATTTCAGTGAATATGTTGCCAACCTGCAACTTCACATGACTCTGCAAGCTCGCAATCTTGTTCCATCCCTGAAACAAACACTGGTAGACAGTCGCCAGCAATTACTCCATCAAACCCAAGCCCACTTTGAAAAGCTAGTTTCTCGACAAGGGCTGTAAATATATACAAATTTTAATCAAAATTCAAATAAAATAAAGGCAGATGTTGTTACGTTAACGCCAATGGTGTTCTCACAAGGTCTGCTTTTCTGCTTTTTTAAGTATTAAATTACTCAAATCACACTTTTGACGCACTAGTAAAGGGCAGAAAGCAGTTAATATTATTGCAGCAGTTCCTTTGAAGAGCAGTTAGTTAAGGCTAAATAGCGGCTCGAATAAAAATGACTTCATTACTTCCCAGAAACCTCAGCGTTGTTATCCGACCAGTCCAATACCGGGATCTGGACGGAATTGAGCGCATAACTCAAGAGTCATTCGCAGCCCTTACTCCCCAGGGAGCAGGTTTTGCCATCAGCCAGATGCTCATGCTGCGTCGCTGGTATGGATTACTCAAGTTTTTGAGTTGGTTTCCTAACCCACTCCAGTATCGCCTCTGTGCTTATGTGGCAGAGCAAGGGCGGATGCTTCTAGGAATGATTCAAGTGTCACCCTTTAACCGAACACGCAGTACTTGGCGCATCGATCAAGTGCTGTTAGAGCGTGGTGTCGATAAACAAGGAATTGGTTCGCAACTTTTGCGTCATTGCTTTGAATCGATTTTGGAAGCTCGCACTTGGCTACTGGAAGTTAACATCAATGACATAGAGGCGCTGGCACTATATCGCCAAAATGGATTCCAGCGTCTGGCAGAAATGACGTATTGGGAAATTGGGCCAGAATTACTGGCTGAATTGGCACAAGCAGAGCCAGATTTGCCTAACCTTTTGCCAGTGAGTAATGCTGATGCCCAGTTGCTATATCAACTAGATACGGCATCTATGCCACCTCTGGTACGTCAGGTTTTTGACAGAAATACCCGCGACTTCAAAACCAGTTTATTCGGCGCTCTGACTGATGCAGTGAAGCAATGGCTGACGAAAACAGAAGTAGTCAGCGGTTATGTATTTGAACCCCAACGCAAAGCTGCGATCGGCTATTTTCAGGTGCAACTTGACCGGAAGGGAGAAGTTCCTCACTCTGCAACGCTGACAGTTCATCCTGCTTACACCTGGCTGTATCCAGAATTGTTATCTCAACTGGCTCGGATTGCCCAAGATTTTCCTCAGCAAGGGTTACAACTAGCCTCCTCTGACTATCAGGCAGAGCGAGAAGAGTATTTGGAAAGAATTGGCGCAAAACGCATAAAACATACATTAGTTATGTCTCGCTCGGTGTGGCACAAGCTACGAGAGTCGAAATTTGTCTCTTTAGAAGGAATTCAGTGGACTGATATGCTGCAAGGTTTACAACCGGCACGTAAACCTATACCAGGTGGAATGTCATGGATACAACCAGGAAAGCTGCCATCGTCAGATAAACCATTGCCAATTAAGTCAGAACCGATTAACTTTTCGGTAAAAAACCCAAGCATAGAAGCATCGCTGATTCCTGAATCAGCAGATGCAGAGCAGGAGAATTAGTGATATCCCAGGAGCAGCCAAAACCCTTTATTTCAGCCTTGGGACTAGATTTTGGTCGCAAGCGGATTGGTGTGGCTGGGTGCGATCGCACGGGTTTAATTGCCACTGGGATTACCACAATTGAGCGCACATCTTTTGAGCAGGATGTTGAGCAAATCCGGCAAATAGTTAATGAACGCGAGGTGCAAATCCTAGTTATGGGCTTACCTTATTCAATGGATGGCTCTATAGGATTTCAAGCGCGTCAAGTTCAAAAATTTACTACAAGACTTACTAAAGCCTTGAAACTGCCTGTGGAATATGTGGATGAGCGATTAACTTCATTTCAAGCAGAGCAACTGCTAATTGCTGAAAACCGCTCTCCATCACGCCATAAAGCTTTGATTGACCGCAAGGCAGCTGCTTTGATCTTGCAACAATGGCTGGATGTTAAGCGTACTAGTTCCCGTAGTTCAGTTGCGGCTATTGAATATTGATACCTTTTAACATGATATTCTGAAAAACGATTAGCTAGCAGTTGTATCTACGTGTAAAGCTATTTTGTTGACATAAAATATCATTAAATAGTTAAGCGATTTCTCAACTTGCTGGTATTTATTAAATTTTTACATTTCGGCTATGTTTTCTCCTCCATTTCCTGAAGAAAATGATAACGCTCATGCGGGTTCCATCACTTTAACCGATGAAAAAGGGCGATCGCTCGAATGTTATGTAGAGCATTCCCTTGAGGTTGATGGACAAGAATACGTTTTACTTCTTCCTGTAGACTCACCTGTAGAGATTTTTTCTTGGGAAGGCGACGATGAGGAAGAAGAAGCGGTTCTGGTAGAAGACGACAACATCATTGAGCAAATTTTTGCCACTGCCCAAGCTGTACTATCTGAGCAGAATCTGATATTGAAGAACACAGCTTATGCTTTGACGGTTGCAGGTGATTTACCGCCAGTTGAAGAATCAGAACTCTTCACCTTAGAAATTGAAGACGAAGAGGCAGATTTAGATCCAGAGCAATTACAGCTACTTGCTAGCTTCTATGATGAAGATCAGGAGTATGCAATTTATACACCCCTCGATCCCCTGTTATTTTTTGCACGGATAACAAAAACAGGTGAACCGGAATTACTCTCTCCAGAGGAGTTTCGCAAAGTGCAACCCCTGTTAGAGGAACATCTTTTTAATGAAGTAGAATAAAAATAAAAATTCAAAATGTTACATTTTCATTTTGAATTTTTATTTTAATCGAAATCTACTTAAACCTTTTACCATATCCCATTAAATTTGGAAGCAATGAAACATTGATACCAAATTGGGGTAATTTGTGTTGTTTAAGATTCTGAAAAAAGCATTTTGGCAAGGATTTTTAATCCAATAATAAAAAATTACCATGAGGTGCTGAAAATGGCTTATAGCGACTTTACATTAAGTAAATTTAAAAAGTCATTCAGCATCCGCATCGATGAAGAAACTGATTTATGTGCCGACATAGAACCTTTACAGGCAAGTGAGAAACTCAAAAATTCTTTAGAAGAAACTACAGAATTGGCTTTAGCAATTAATACTGAAAAAGCTCGTTCAGAAATGATTATCACTCCGATCTTGTTGGAGGTAAGACGCAGAGCTAATTATCCAATTAGTTTATTTTCTGGAACAGATTTTAATGTAGATGCAGAAAACGGTCTGAATGGCTATTGTGACTTTATCATCAGTCGTTCTAAAGAGCAACTAACAATTAATGTGCCTGTAGTGGTTATTATTGAAGCCAAAAATGAAAATATTAAAGGGGGATTAGGTCAATGTGCGGCCGCAATGTTGGCAGCACAATTGTTTAATCAACAAGAAGGAAATGAAATCAGAAAAATTTACGGCGCAGTAACTACAGGGGATATTTGGAAGTTTTTGAAGTTAGAAGAAAACGATATATTTATTGATTTGAGTAATTATTACATCAAAGAGATAGATAAGATATTAGGGATTTTATCTCAAAATGTTCAGGGAGATATTCCAGAATGCAGTTCGACTAACTAAACTATATTGGGTTATGCTCATTTGTCTGAGCTATTTAAATTTGACTGTTGACTATGGCCTGGAACAACCTTTTGCAACCTGACTTGATTTTAGAAGGTTCAGTGTTGAATCTAACACCAGATATTATTCAAAAATACGGGCTTAAAGGGCTGGTGTTGGATGTAGACGAAACCTTAGTACCTTTTACAGTAGGGATGGCTTCCCCAGAACTACGAGAGTGGGTAGAACAAATTCGTACCTGTACTGCATTGTGTTTGGTAAGTAACAACCTGAGTGAAGCACGAATTGGGGGAATTGCGCGATCGCTCAATTTACCTTACTATTTGGGTGCAGCCAAGCCCTCTCGACGCAAAATTAGGGCAGCAGTCAGAACAATGGATCTACCAGTGCATCAAGTCGGGATGGTAGGCGATCGCTTATTTACCGATGTCATAGCAGGTAATCGCCTGGGGATGTTTACCATTCTAGTTGAACCGATTGTCCATGCAGACGCAGCCCTCCGCTCTCATCCCGTCCGCAATTTTGAAGTTTGGATATCTGAAATCTTAGGAGCCTCTATTACCCCCAAGAAAAGCAAGATTCACAAAAGTTAAGAAATCGTCAGGAAAGTAAATCTAAAGAAATAGTTAAGGAATCTTACTGGAAGCCAAAAATCGGGGATCATAAGTATTAATAACATGGGGTCAGCCAAAAAAGACCCTAACTCATACTAAGTAAATATACACTCGTAAAGCGTCAGCCTTCACTATAGAGGGATTGGCGCTTTACAATTTCTTTAGTCATTTGTCCTTTGTCATTTGTCCGTTGTCATTCGTTAGTTACTAATGACCAATGACCAATGACTAATGACCAATGACTAATGACCAATGACTAATGACCAATGACTAAAACAATTGTTGTCAAAATCGGTACTTCTAGCCTAACTCAACCAGAAACGGGACAATTAGCACTTTCCACTATTGCTACCTTGGCGGAAACACTTTGCCATTTGAGAAGTCAGGGACACCGGGTAATTTTGGTTTCTTCTGGCGCTGTGGGTGTGGGTTGTGCAAGGTTGGGGTTAACTGAACGTCCTAAAGCGATCGCACTCAAACAAGCTGTAGCAGCAGTTGGACAAGGTAGGTTAATTCGGATATACGATGATTTATTTACTACCTTGCAACAGGCGATCGCTCAAGTATTACTGACACGGAGTGACTTAGTACAGCGTAGCCGCTATCTCAATGCCTACAACACCTTTCAGGAATTACTGGGGCTGGGAGTGATCCCCATAGTCAATGAAAATGATACCGTAGCGATAGACGAACTAAAATTTGGTGATAATGACACTCTTTCGGCATTAGTTGCTAGCTTAGTAGAAGCAGATTGGCTATTTTTACTCACCGATGTCGATAGGCTATACTCAGCCGATCCCCGTTCCGTGCCAGATGCGCGGCCGATCGCTCTAGTTAGTAGCATTAAAGAATTAGCTCAATTACAAATAGGTTCCCAAGGTTCTCAGTGGGGTACTGGTGGGATGGTGACAAAAATTTCGGCTGCGAGAATTGCGATCGCTGCGGGAGTGCGGACTGTAATTACTCAAGGGCGATTTCCCCGGAATATCGAAAAAATTATCCAAGGCGAACTTATTGGAACGCATTTTGAACCGCAACTTGAACCAACTTCGGCGCGTAAACGTTGGATAGCTTACGGACTTTTACCTGCGGGTAAATTGTATTTAGATGAAGGTGCGATCGCGGCAATTTCTCTAGCAGGAAAATCGTTATTAGCTGCTGGAATTAAGGCAGTAGAAGGAGAATTTGATACACAGGATGCTGTGCAATTGTGTGACAGCAACGGTAACGAAATTGCCAGAGGACTTGTGAATTACAACAGCAATGATCTGCAAAAGATTCGTGGCTGTCATTCACGAGAAATTCCTACAATTTTAGGCTATGCCGGTGTAGAAACAGTTATTCACCGGGATAATTTGGTTTTGATTTAGGATGGAGCGCCGATAGTCTAATAGTGTGATAGCAAAGAAGGCAGTTGGTGCATAGAGTAAAAGATATGCGCTCCAGATGCCTCAAGTAGATGAGCTTCACTTTGCTCGGTGTAACCTAAAACTCTCATACCAGCAGCAACACCTGCACGTACACCCAAAACGCTATCTTCTACAACAGTGCAAGATGGAGCTTGAAATCCCATATTTTTAGCTGTATATAAGAATAAATCAGGTGCTGGCTTCCAACTTCCAATTTCATACGAACTAAAGATGCACCCTTCAAATCGAGACAACAGATTAGTGACACGCAAAGCTAACTTAATTTTTTCGGGTGGGCCACTGGAAGCAACGCAAATAGGTAGATTAATCTTGTCTAAAGCTGCTTCTATTCCTTCTACAGGACGTAGTTCACGCTCGAATGCTTCAGCAGTGCGGGCACGAAGCTGAGTTACAAAATCTTGGGGCATTTTTCTCCCAAGTTTTTGCTCAATGACAGTAATACAATCAGCCATTTTGCAACCCTTAAATAATAAAATGGCTTCTTCAAGTTTCATTGCCAGCCCAAACTCAGCGACAAATTCTACAAGAACGCGATTACCTAATCCTTCGCTGTCTACTAACACTCCATCACAGTCAAAAATAACTAATTCTGTTTGCATTACGCTCCACGCCTGACTCATTTACAAATTCGGGATTGTCATAGAAGCGATCGCCACAGCCCCCCACAAAGGCGCATCATCACCCAGCACCGCCGGCACAATTTCAAAATCAACCTCCGGTAAAGCCGTCTCCCGCGACACCTGACGCACCACCTGCCAAAAATCCTCACCCGCCTTCGTCACACCGCCTCCCAACACAAAGCGCTGCGGATTCATCAAATTTGCCACATTACCAATACCCACACCCAGCGCCCAAGCAGCCTTGTGTAAAACTTCCTTGGCCAAATCATCCCCAGCTGCCGCCGCTTCACTTACCAACTGCCCCGTCAGCAACGTTAAATTATCCCCCACCAAACCCCTCAAAATCTCTCCATCTCTGAGTCCTTCGCGCCTCTGCGGTACCCTCCGGGAAGCCGCTGGCGCGTCTACGTTTTCCAAAATTTCCCTAACATTTTGGGCCATATAAGGCCCCGAAGCCAAACGTTCCACACATCCCCGTTTCCCACACAAACAAACTGGCCCAACCGGATCTACAACGATATGTCCAATTTCGCCAGCCATCCCACCAGCACCCCGCCAAGGCTGGCCATTGAGTATCCAACCACCACCCACGCCAGTGCTGACAGTAATGTAAAACAGGTTATTGTATCCCTGTCCCGCACCAAAGCGGTGTTCACCCAAAGCAGCAACATTGGCATCATTGTCTACACCAACAGGAACACCAAACTCCTCCTCCAACAAAGCTTTGAGAGGAATATTTTCCCATCCAGCGACATGATGAGATAGCCGCACCGTCCCCGTGGAAGCGTCAACCGGGCCGCCAAAGCTGACACCGATCGCAGCAGGTTTTGCGTCTTCTAGCAACGAGTAAATGAGCGATCGCATAATTTCCAAGTCAGTGCTAGCATTTGCACCTACTGGTGATAGACGACGTTCATAACGTAACCACTTTCTCGAACCAACATTTACCAATGCAGCCGCCAGCTTAGTTCCGCCAAAATCGAGAGCTAAAATTAATGTCATTCACTCACCTTTTCTTATACCATCACAGAACCTAGTTTCTTTCTGAAGAAAGATGTTTGCACTCAAGATACATTTAACACTAGAAAAAACTAAACTATTATTTAGCAACTCATGAATACTGAGCAACCCGATCCATTGATCGATTTCTCTCATGCTAAAGAAACTCCTCACTCTCTTTATATTGATAAAGCTCAAGAGGCAGATCCCATTGAACCAAAAGAAGTTAGTGGAGAGAGTAAGCTAAATCCCACTCCTGATAATTTGAATGGCGAAGATGAAGATCCCAGAATCGGAGGTAGTCAAATAATTAGTGGGAATATCTCAGCTGGGTAAATAGTTACTCAACTTTTTGTGAATTGATTACTCCATCAATAAACTGTTGCAATCGTTCATAATGGGAACCTTTCCAATAAATGCGATCGCAGTCTTGGCAACGCTGGAATTGATCGATCTGCGATCGCACTTTTTCTGGCACTTGTTCAATAATGGATTGCTTATCTACAAATTCTAATAATCCATTGCAACGCAAACACCGTTTAAATGGTGCAATTAATTTAAATAAGTCGAAGCGTTGTAGTACTTCTATAATTTGTTCTTGAGGGTTAGTGTTTCTAACGTAATACCCATGCGTTACCAAACTACGCATCAATAGACCCTTATCACGAGTCAACAGAATCCGCCCTTGGCTAGAGGATATTTGGGCTAAATTATCATCCTCGTAGTCATTGCGGTATAAAGTATCAAAACCTAAAAGTCGTAACGATGTCGCCAGCTTCCCTAAATGAATATCTAAAACAAAGCAGATAATACTGAGCGGTTTTGGCAAAACAGAAATGCTTGGTATAATAACACTCCTAGCTGAAATTGGATAAACATTGATAGCATCTCCATCCGCAACTATGTAAGAAAAATTTACATATTTACCATTAACTTTTATAAAATCAACTTCGGGATGAGGGACACCTAACGACTCAATCATGTCCTTAATTGAAGCTTTCTCCTCAAAAAAATGAGATATTTTCACCTGCTTGTGATGCCGTGGTAAAAAATGATTCAATTCTGCATGGAAGTAGAAATATGCGATCGCCATAGCCACAGATATTTGGATTACCCTACTGGCAACAATTTGTCACAATTGCAAAACTCTATCTATTGTATTGAAAAAATCAATATTTGTTAAAGTGAAGTATTTCTACTATAAAATGCCCATTTAGCTTAATTAAAAGTATAAAGATTCTCAAATACTTGCATTTATTATTGAGTTCAGTTACAGTCAAATTAGATGCCTATCATCAAACTCTGACATAAGCTTCATGAAGTTAGATTAGGTAAGAAGGTAAATAACAAGTTTGTCAATGTTGATTTCAGTGATGCTGTTAATAATTGGTCACTAGTTTTCAACATTAACTTATCGTGCATGAAATATGGGGCACTAAAGCATTTATCCCTAATTGGGTTGTTTTTATTTTTCTAATTTAATTGAGAATTATTTGCAATATGTATAAACTTATAGATATATTAAAAGTAGATAGGGGAGAAAGATTTTTAAACTCGTATTGGCTGATTCCACATCGCTCTTTAGGAATATCTTGTTCAAAAGAAAGACAACAAACTAGATTTTTAGATGTAAAAACAGGATTGTTAAGTAACTATATAAATAACTTCAGCAAAACTTTAAACAAGTATCTTATTGCCAGCCATGTTTTTAGTTGTAGTATCGGCTACATTGAGATTGTCAGCAAGTTAATCCTTGGTAACTCTCCAAGTAGGTTTGCGTCTATGTATAAGATTGAATTTATTTGATTTTACCCAAGAAAGCAAGTTCATAAAAACCGAGTTTCAGCAAGTGAAAATTTATAAAATACCAAAGAACAATAAAACTAGATACAAAATTAACGTCGCTCATACGGAAAAATCTATCTTGACACTATTTATCTTTATTGTGGAAAATTTATTAACCGGAAAGACCTCGATCAATAATGATGTTATAAAGTGGCTACCTAGTTTTAATAGGGAAATGAATATTGTTCTTTTGTATCTCCTTTAGCCAAGGATATTGTAGTGAAGAACACAAATGTATTTGGTAATACCTTTTGTCCATAAAATACGCTAATGAGTACAGCGAGATGAATACTTTTTTTTGTTCTGACGATTCACGTCAAGTAGGAGAAGATGTTATTGGTAGTGCCACTAATTATCAAACTTATATTTTAGTTGAGTGTCCTTTACCTTGGACATCAGAAGCCCTTAATTCCAAATGGGTACCTCAGAATTTGAGGGTTTTGGTAGAAGAAGTGAAGCGTGCTAAACTACCGATTAGATTTCTTTTAATTGCTAATGATGTATCACACAAGGTCAATCACACTACACTTTTAATTTATCAAAAAGAAGAGGGGCTAAGTAATGGATACCATAAGCAAGAGTTTAAGCTAGCAAATATTGAGCAAGTGGCAGGAGTTGTCCAAAAGTGGATATGGGGTATCGATTCTAATTTTGAAGTAGAAACTAGTACAACTAGAGATATTTTAGTTTGTACCCACGGTAGCCATGATAAGTGTTGTGCTAGATATGGCGCTCCTTTTTACTTTCATGTGACAGCGAAAAATGCTGATTTGTGCTTAGATAATGTGCGAATTTGGAAATCATCACACTTTGGTGGCCATCGGTTTGCACCAACAGTTATAGATTTGCCAGAAGGAAGATACTATGGTCGTCTCGATCAAGATTCATTTAGATCGATTTTGACTCGTACTGGTGATATTCAATGTTTACATAAAGTCTATCGAGGCTGGGGAATTCTGCCTACTGCACTTCAGGTTTTGGAAAGAGAGTTAATTCTTTATAAAGGCTGGGATTGGTTTAATTACAAAGTTGCAGGCAAAATTTTAGAGCAAAGTTTAGACAATAGTACTATCTTAGCTGAACTTAGTTTTGAACAACCTTGTGGTTCTCTCTACACTTACCAAGCTAAACTTGTGAAAGATGAAACCAAGACTCAACAACTGAAGAGTTCATGCAATGCTACACGAGAGTTGGTAGTTACTAAATATGCTGTTGGTAGTCTTTGGATTACCTCTAGTAAGGTAATGAGTTATAGTACATAGAGGTAGAGAGAGAGAAAGTTTTTAAACGCAGAGGGACGCAAAGGGAAGCGCAGAGGAACGCAGAGTATTACTAAATTTAGTTTGCTACAAATTAATTAAATACTGTATTTAGTATAACGCTACACAAATTCGTAATAAATCTCTGCGTCTTTCTGCGTTTAAATTCCAAATCAAGATGAAGTCATATTTAAGACTTTTCGTAATAGTACTTGGTCTTCTAATTTGGCTTTTAAACGACCATTCTCGATATCTCGAATCCAGCTTTGGCTTTTACCTGTGAGTTTTGCCAATTCTCTTTGGGAAAGATTCAAATTTTTTCGCGCCTGCAAAATCTGTTCACCCAGTAAATCGTTTGTAGCTTTGGGCTTCTTTTTGGCTTTAGCAGTTCGCCGTTGCTTTTTTTCCGATTCTGAGATTTGCTGTTCCCATTCTGGTGGGAGTTCAAAAGCTAAAATCCGCGCATTCATTAGCAGATTCCACTTACCACGGGGGCCTGTGTCTGTGAGGCGAGTTTCAGAACCACCGTCGTTAGTCCAAAATTCTAATGCTTCATCTGGATCTTCGGGAAGATCGATTAATTTCGCCCACAAAGGTTGAATTTCTGGTGGGTAAGTAACTGGATCGAAAAGTGGCTTCATTCCATAGTGATTGAGAATTTCCAAGTCGCTTTCAAAGGTTCGCAGTAGACGTTTGCGTTCTTCGCGTTGTCTAGAGGCAAGGGCAACTTTTTCTTCACCGTAAGCAATACGCAGCAAAGTAGGAATGGTAATGCGTTGTTCTTTGCCCATTTTGGTTTTAAACAGCAACCACAGCATTAACCGAACCGCGCCTTCATGTTGCTGCCAAATGCTCATAACTGTGGTTAGCAGCGTTTTGGGGAGACTACCGTATTGATAGAATGCAGTTCGCTCTTTACATGCTTGTTTGTTTAAGAAATATTGCGCCCATAAGCCTGCTTTGACTTTAAAAGTTAGCCCAATCAGATATTTGCATCCATGATTGTCTTCTTGAAAGTGGTGCTGAATATCTACTAAGTGCCATAAGCGGCTGTTTGTCACAGAGAATCCGTTAATTCGACCTTGCTGGGGCCAGTCAATGGAGATAATTAGGGAGCAAGCTTGCTGAACAAGATTTTTCATTAAAGCTAGCTTGGCAGCTTTGCTCAAGTCTTTGCGTTTCTCCATCCCCAAATATTTCTCGATTTGTCGTTCATCGATCGCAAATTCTTGCTCCCAAGGTTGCTCTAAGGCTGTGGCATAACCTGCAAAAATTAGATGTATACAAGCGGCTCTGATATCAAGCCCTTCAATTGCTGCTATATCGGTAGCTTTGTCATTAACTTGGAATGGATCTTGGATGTGAAAGGCGATCGCACCTCGTCCTTGATTGACTTGTCGGCTATAACATAGATACCCGTCTTCATCGGTTTCCCAATGTAGCGATGTGCGTTGCCCTAGTACATTACAAGCTTCCCAAATTGCGATCGCAGAAGCAAATGGATTATTCTTGCCGTTAGAAAACAAGTCTAAACTGCTAGCATCTCTCGGTTCAACCTTGCATCTCCCCTTTTTCGCCTGCCAAGGAATGGGAGAATTAGTTGGACAAGCTATTACACATTGCGGTTCTGAATAATAGCCCTCACAATTATTACAAAGACCAGGATCAACCCAATATTCATTGTCCTCTATTTTGATTGCACCCGTAGGACATTGGGGGCGGCAGTTGTCACATCCAACGCAACTGTTGTTAGGAATTGTATAAGGCATAAGGCTCTTTTCCCACTCTAATCGTTGAGATGTCTGTCTCAGGTCTCCCCTGGATGAGTCCTGTCTATTCATGACTCGCTACCACATAATCTTTCTGGCGAGAAAAAATTATTCTCACCATATTCACTCCCCACATCCATATTTTGGCTTGGCATCCAATAGGAAGCTATTTAAGGCTTTTAAACCGAGCCTGACAAAACTTATTTATTAACTATACATTTCATGAAAAAAATGATTAATTTGTTCGTACCGAGCTTAGAAAGATATCTTAATCTTCATTTGATTACGTATTTAATGAACATTTTAACTTTAACCATAAAGTGTTTTGAGAACATATCTAAGCATTGTGTAATTGAACTTCATCTGATTTGTTAATAATTTTAATATTTAAGGCACGATCGTATTCTGCCATAAAAATCACAGTTGCTTTATAAAATGATTATGTTTCCTTCATAAATTCATTATATTTATTTAAATCGAAAAGCAATATTTATTTTGTCATCATTTATATAAATA
>NZ_JAAGOG010000100.1:0-29031 GCF_010747425.1 Nostoc sp. UIC 10630 | reverse complement strand
CCTCTGCCTCCCCTGCTCCCCCTGCCCCCCTTATGCTCCTTCAATAGCAGCTACGACACCAAAGACTAAAAACAGGCATCCGCCAACAAAGGTGAGTTGACGCTCAGAAATGCGTCCGGCAATCATTTTGCCACCAATAACTGCGATCGCAGCACAAATGGCATGTCCTAAAATTGCACCTACTGTGACTCCAATGGGATTATTACCTGCGGCTAGGGCAATGGTGGCAATTTGGGTGCGATCGCCCCACTCTGCCATAAATGTCAATATAAAGGCTTCTATGACAATTGCTAAGGAAGTCTTTTTCTTTGGTAACTCCAAATCTGCTTTTTTCACCGCAGCTTCGGCTTCTTGTACAACTTCCGTATCACAAGCAGCCGAGGACATCTTACTAGCGTCATATAACAGCTTGATACCAAAGGCAAGAAACAAAACTATTTCGGCGTAATGAATATAAGCTTTTGGCAATAAAGATACCGCTTGTCCAAATAGCACCGAAAGGATGGTCATCGCAGCCAAAGCAGCTGTAACACCTATAAATACCAGCCGCCGTGGGTGGTGCATTGCCAAAATCACGGCAATAAAAAATGTTTTATCGCCTAATTCCGAAACTGTAATTAATAATAAACCTGCGGTAAAAGCTGTTAACACTCTCTCAAGCTCCTGAAGAATCCTTTACCGATGTGAAGCTTGATGAGAACCAAAAGACCTCACCAAGTTTACACTTTTCGGTGTGAACTTAGTGAAGGTCTCGCTTTCAAATATTTATTATTCGCCACCTGAACCAGGCTCATCGCCAGTATGTTGATTCAGATGTACTGGCTTTTATTTTTTTGCCAGCAGCTACTCCCCTTCAATGCGAATCTGATCGTACATCTGTTATAGGTAAAAGTCAAGAGTGGGGAATGGAGAGATATAACTTTAGCCTGACTTACATGTTCTTTAGGTTTTAGTAAAGTCAACATATTTTAGATTCTCTGATGACCAGTTTTGATCCTACATTCTGCACTTCAAAATGTAATGCTTAATAATTCAAAAATAGTTACTAATAATGCTTATATTGTTAAGTATTTTGCTATCGATAAGAGGACTTTTCAAACATCCTCTAAGCTAAATATAGCTATCAATAAAGTCAGAGGTGACTTAATAATCACCTCAACAATTAGTTACCTGCATATAATGCCGATTCCTTCAAAAAAACGGATTGATGAATCGATGAATCATGCACAAGGTTAACGCCAAATCCTATCCCATCATGCAAGCCCGACCAATTTAGCACTTAGTTGCCACATGCGATCGCCTTTGTCATCATCGCGGGCTTGAGGAGAAACCTTTTGAACAAAGGATTTACCATCTTCCTTCTGGCGATTTCCCCAACTCCAATACACACCGGATTGATTGTACTCAGGATCGGCAACCACCGCCGCAACTCGTTCTCCCGCCAACTCCTGAGACACATATCCCTTAGTGATGTACTTCTGAAATAATGGAAAGATTTTCTGAAATAGGGGATAGTGGTTTCTAAATAATGGCGTTTCTGCAACACATCCCGGATAGAGAGAGTTGAAGACGATACCAGTTGACTCGTGATAGCGCTGATGCAGTTCCCGCATCGTCAGCACGTTACAAACCTTGCTGTCTTTGTAAGCTTTGACTGGTTCAAATTTCTTGCCATCAATCATTGAGATCGGCTCTTTAAACCCTTCTGCAAAGCCCTGTAAATCGCCCAAGTCTGGACGCGGCGGAATCTTCCCACCCAGTTCGTCTGGATTGTGGGTAACAGTTCCCAAAATTACAAGCCTTGGCTCTGAAGATGACTTCTTCAGATCCTCTAGCATTAGGTTACACAAAAGGAAATGTCCTAGGTGATTTGTGGTGACAGTTAACTCGTAACCTTCTGGACTGCGTAAAGGCTCTTTTATTAAGGGCATATAAATTGCGGCGTTGCACACCAAAGCGTCTAGGGAGTGGCCGCTTGCTCGAAAGTTATTCACAAATTGTCGAACGCTATCCAAAGAGCCAAGATCGATATGCATGATAGTGTAGCTGCCCTGATGCGGGATTCCCACAGATTGGGCTGCCAGTTGAGCTTTGGCTACATCCCTACAGGCCATCACTACATACCATCCCCTTTCAGCAAGAGCTTTGGCAGCGTACAAACCAACCCCTGAAGAGGCACCTGTGATTACAACCGTTGACTTCCTATCCTGTACCATTCTATTCAGACTCTGTTAATCACCTTTTTCTCTCTTCAGGATTTTACCTCACTGAGTCACCACCTCTGATTATTCGAGGTGTTATGGTTGGCGATCGCTTCTCACTCAGCTTCATTGAACTTCTATCTTGCTTTTAGGATTGTCTATATCAAAAGAATAAGGTTGTTGTGTAGTAGATTCACAACGACTCATCAAAACTTCTCAATGCGGCCCTAAACGCTTCTGCCTTTTTTCTATGTTTAAAATATACTGCTTTAGTTCAATATTTATTTGGTCATCGGGTTTAGGTTCTGCATCATAGAATAAATACTAAATCTATCTATCACTAAAATCCATCTGTTTTTGTTTTATAACCTCGCTGAGTTTACTCAAAGTCTTAGGTCCAGCAGTCCCATCAATAGGTGATACTCCATAGTTTTTTTGAATAGAATTATGACAAAGGTAAACTATTTGTTAATCGAGGTAGACAAAATATTTATAGTCCCCTCGATTTATCTACCAAGAAAAGAGGAAGAAGTTTTCTTTTGGTTAATATCTCCGCTCTTTTGGCTCAAACATAGTAATCGCCACCGGACGATATTGAATGTCAATTCCTGCTGGTGAATAGTAAGCCATTGTGTGTTTCAGAAAGTTGGCATCATCTCGCTCCGAATAATCTTCGCGGAAATGAGCGCCACGACTTTCTTGACGATTCAGCGCTGATGCCAAAATAGTCTGTCCCACTATCATCAAACTTCGCAATTCTAAGGCTTCCACGAGTTCTGTATTCCAGCAACTACCTTTATCATCTAAATAAATTTGTGGATATCGCTGTTGGATTTCTTCTAGTTTGTGCAACCCTTCACTCATTAATGCCTCTGTGCGGAAAACGCCACAGTACTCAGTCATACAATCCTGGAAGGCTTGACGGACTTGGTTAATGCGATACTCTCCTGGTTGTTCTAGCAAAGCTTGAATTTCTTGCTGGGCTTGGGTTACATAGCGTTGCTCATCTACAGAGGGCAACTTCCGTTTTTGGACAAATTTGGCGATCGCTGCCCCAGTTCTCTTGCCATAAACGACACATTCCAGCAGAGAGTTACTACCAAGGCGATTGGCACCATGTACGGAAACACAAGATGTTTCACCAGCCGCAAAGAAAGCATCAACTAAGCCATCACCACTACTGCGGACTTGCCCATCGGTGTTAACTGGGATACCACCCATACAATAGTGAATTGTCGGACGGACTGGCATTGGTTGAGTTACCGCATCAACACCCACCAAACGATGCGCTTCTTCCCAACAGAAGGGGACGCGACTCATAATTTTTTCTTTCCCCAAATGGCGGAGATCCAAATAGACAAAGGGACCACCAGCACTACCGTCAAGATGAATACCACGACCGGCGCGAATTTCATAAGCGATCGCGCGTGAGGTAATATCACGAGGAGCCAATTCCATACGACTGGGGGCATAATTCGCCATAAAGCGATCGCCTTCACTATTGATTAGATACGCCCCTTCACCCCTTACCGCTTCTGAAATTAGTACCCCTACGGGATATAAACCAGTGGGATGAAATTGGACAAATTCCATGTCTTCGAGGGGCAAACCAGCGATCGCAGTCATTGCTAAACCATCACCCGAAGAAGCGTAATCATTAGAGGTAGTATTATAAACGCGGCCATAGCCTCCAGTGGCAAACATCACCGCCTTAGCTCGCACCACCTCTATATGTCCATCCAAAAGATGGAACATAACCACACCTTTGGCCTCATTTTCTTCCAAAATGAGACGCATCACATACCATTCTTCATAAACTTGCACTCCATAACGCCGCAAATTGTTAACCAATTCGTGCAAAATCGCGTGACCGGTCTTATCGGCAGCATAACAAGTGCGGTTGTGGGAATGCCCGCCAAAAGCTCGTTGGGCAATGCGACCATCGGGTAAGCGAGAGAACAAAACGCCGAGATGTTCCAAATCAATTACCACATCTGGCGCTTCTTGGGTGAGAATTGCCACAGCATCTTGGTCTGCCAAATAATCAGAACCCTTGACAGTATCAAAAGCATGTGCTTCCCAACTATCTTGGGAATCAACATTTTTTAGCGACGCAGCCATACCACCTTGAGCCGCCACCGAATGGGAACGAATTGGGTGTGTTTTCGCAACCACAGCAATATTCAAACTAGGGTCAGTGCGAGCAATTTCCACCGCCGCCCGACATCCCGCCAACCCACCCCCAACAATAATTACATCGTGTTCCAGCATAATTAGTCCCCTGATTGCAAAGCACTGCTGTTCTATTGTAGAGATGTGATTAATCAGGCAGTGCATTGCTGCGATTTCCGTGGCATCTCTACAAAAAAATTCCCTGCCTATAGACAGGGATGTTATTACAAATTTTTAAATTAAAAGTGAAGAGTTAGGAATGAAGACCTAACTCTTTAGCTAGCTGCTTGCACAGGTTGTTGCTGAGACACATTACCTGGTATGGGTTCCATTTTAGTTCCCGGCCCTACAGGAGTGACTTCAATATGATTTAACAAGGTCGTGACAAACGCAAACAACAAGAAAGGTAGCGATAGCAGAACGACCAAACCCGCAGTTGCTAAAGCGTACACAGGACGCTTCGCACCCATCAGCGCCAAGGCAGATGCCAAACTTAGGGTAATTGTAATTAACCAAACAATTATTTGACCGTAGATATCACCAAAAGTCAGTGTACAGACAAACCGATACTTTTGAATATTATTTCCGCTCATCACATTTGCCTCAAGTCTCTCCTATATAGGTTCTACGTTAGAACCATGTTTGCTTTGTAGACAATTTCTAAATATTTTTGCAAAATTCGTAATATTGCTTCACAATTCACTTTTTTTGTTACAAACCGCAATTCATAGTCCTGCATGGCGTAAATAAAACAAGCATACTCGACGGTAAGCCCTTTTCCTATATCTCCATGTTCCCTGTACTACGGTGTACACATAAGTCCTAAAAACCTAGTTGTGTAGGGTGTCTTATCCCGTAGGTTAACGCACTATTCTAGATTTTTGGTGCGTTATGACCATAGATATATCCAGCAAAGTAAGGATGTGAAATCCGATTTTTTGGTGTTAAATTTTGAGTATTGCCGGAATTTGTTGACTTAAATCAACAAAAACCTTTATTTTTCGTGGCAATGTTGTTTTAGGAGTGAACGTGAATACTATTTTTCTTCGTAAAGGTGTTTTTTGGTTGCCAGGTATAGCTGCTCTTGTAGTTCTGAGTAGCGGCTTATCTGCAAGTGCCCAGACAGTAGACAAGGTAAGCAGTCAGGCATTAACTGACTCTCCCGCAACCGTAGCGTCTCCCAATGAGTTTAGTACAGAACTAGACACTGTAAACCAAAATCTTTCTACAGAGACAACTGAAACATTTACAGCCACAAATTTAGCTGAGGTACAGCAGCTCCAAAATCCTGTAATACAGGAAAATGGCAGTGCAACGTCTACACCAGTTCCAGGCACAGTGGCAACCTCGTCTGCGACTCTCACCTCTGAGTTTGTCCAACCGACTTCTCAAACGACTACTCAACCATCTGCTACCAAAGTGGCGCAATCGGATATTGATTTAGGCAGAACAACCCGTGGTGGCAGTAGCTATATTGGCGTTGCTGCTAACATTGGTTTGAGTGGTGATGGTAGCTCGTCTTTGGGCGATGGTAACTTTGCAGTAGTTAGTAAAGTCGGACTGACAAATTCTATATCGGTACGTCCCTCAGCCGTATTTGGCGACAACACTACAATTTTGCTTCCGATCACCTACGATTTTACCTTCAAATCAGCAGATGCTTTTAGCGAACCGTTAGCGATCGCACCTTACGTTGGAGTTGGTGCAGCTTACAAAACTGGTGATGATTCGCAATTTGCCTTTTTGGTATCTGGTGGCATTGATGTGCCTTTAACTCCTCAATTCACAGCAACAGCCTCTGTCAATGCGGGATTTTTCGATCAAACTGATATTGGCTTATTGTTAGGAGTTGGTTATAACTTCACTGGATTATAAGAGTTAGGAGTTATGAGTTAGTAATATTTCATTAATAGCTCTTAACTCCTAATTCCTAACTTTCTACTTGGGGGTAACTTTGTCAATTACCTTGATTTTGCCATCATCTCCTACTGTCCAAACGTCGTATACACCAACGACATCGCCGTTAGCATCAACATCTACGTTGCCGCTAGCTCCTTGATAGTTAATCTTTTTACCTTCTTTGAGTAACTTCAGTCCCTCGCAGACATCGGTAACTTCTGTGCCAGGGCCATCAGCGACTTCACGAATTTTACCGGCTATTCCAACGCCTGTATTTTCTTTAGCAGCTTGTGCGGCCAATGTCAATAAAGCAGCCGCGTCCCAAGCTTGAGGGGCGTATTCCCCTGGTTCATTACCCTTTTTATCCTTCCACAGTTTGTTAAAAGCTTCTAGTGCTTTACCATCGGAACCGGGTACTGTACCGATCGCTCCAGTTAAAATATATTTACCATCACTGCCTTTGCCAACTTGTTCTGGAAAAGTAGGTGATTTCACTCCATCTGTGAGCAGAATCTGCACTCCCTTAGCTACACCTTGCTGATAAGCGGCTTTCAAGAACAGACTGCCAGTTTCGGCGTAAAGTACAGCTAGAACTGCATCTGGCTTACCAGCAAAGGCAGCCGCCGCTTCTGTATCAAATGTCTGCGCTTTCGGGTCGTAGCGCACAGGCTTATCTTTATTAACGATGGTTCCACCTAATTTTTCAAAAGTTTGCACAAATGCTTTTTCAAAGCCAACGCCATAGTCGTTATTAATCACGACTGTAGAAACTCGCTTGAAACCTTTTTTTCTGGCAAGTTGGGCTAAAGCTAGTGCTTGGTAGGTATCAGGGGGAGCGGTACGCGCCCAAAAGCCTTTAAAGTCGCCTTTTTGGGCTTTTTCAGTAAACACGGGACTGGTACTACCAGGGGAAACCAACATAACTTTATTCGGCGTAGCAATGGAGACTGCGGCACTAGAAACGCTACTGGCAAAGGAACCAACTACACCTGCTACTTTATCTAAAGTTGCTAGTTTGGTCATACCGGCAGCACCCGCTTTCGGATCAGTTTGGTCGTCTACTTGCACCAAGTTAACTGGTTCGCCATTCACCCCACCGCAAGCGTTGACTGTATCGACAAGTAAAGGGACAGAACCTAGCATCTGCTGTCCGACAGAAGCCAAGTCGCCTGTCGTCGGTAGTAGGGAACCAATTTTTAGCCCTTTATCACTGCTTGTCGTAGTTGAGTTTGCTGCTGGGGTCGCACTACTTCCGGTGGTAGCTGTACCATTAGGGGTACTACTATCACCACAAGCCCCAACTAGGAATCCTGTTGCTATGGCAGCTAGACTCAAGGTTAAGGCGGCACTAATTTTTCTCATAAATCACTTTCACTCCTCAAATATTTAGGAGCCTAAAATTAAGATTCAAACTAAATTTGTAAGTTAGTTGAATCTTATCAAGACTCCAAAGGATAAATCATATCATCCATCTTTGGGAGTAGAAATGTTTACGTCTATAATTTAGTTTACACAGAATACTTTCTGTGTATTAAAACTTGGAAAACGGAGAGGGAGGGATTCGAACCCTCGGTACGGAGTTGCCTGCCGTACAACAGATTAGCAATCTGCCGCTTTCGACCACTCAGCCACCTCTCCATGACTCACGAATATCAATGTTAGCAGACTTGCTTTTAAGAGTCAATAGTCATTTGTCATTTGTCATTGGTTATTAGTCATTTATAAAAGACTAAGGATTAGGGACTAGGGACAAATGACTAATTTTTTAAAGGACTTGCGATCGCATCCAAGCTAAGGGCAAGGTGCGTAACTTTTTCCACTGGGGAACGAAAGCCCGCCGACTGAACACATCGTAATCGTTGCGTTCAATCACCTCCAAAATCTGGCCGTACAGCATTGATGCTGCCCATACAGGCCAACGGGCATCGGATGCTAGATAAGTTATTCCCTGGTTTGACGTGGTATAGAATTGGCGAGCCCGTTCAATTTGAAAGCGCATCAGCGCCCGCCAGCGATCATCTACCACACCTTTGAAGAAGTCTTGCTCGGTGTAGTTGAATTTTTCCAAGTCCTCAAGGGGAATGTAGATTCGCCCCCGTTTGGCATCTTCTCCCACATCCCGCAGGATGTTGGTGAGTTGATTGGCAATTCCCAGAGCGATCGCTTCTTCTGTGGGAAGATATGGTTGTTTGTTCTGATGCCACGGAGCGGTGTATAGGGTGCTATCTACACCCATGACTTCTGTTGACATTAAGCCAACAGTGCCAGCAACGCGGTAACAGTAGAGGTATAAATCCTCAAAGGTTTCATAACGACTGCGATATAAGTCCATACGCTGACCGGCAATCATATCCCGAAAGGGCTGAATGTCCATCGGAAAGCGCTGGAGGGTATCAACTAAAGCGACATCGTAATTTTCTAATGGTCGTCCCGCAAAAATCGATTCCAGCTGCTGTTCCCATAGGTCTAGGGTTTCTGGCGTGGTAATAGCAGATGCGGGCCCATCCACTAATTCATCTGTACGGCGACACCAAGCGTAAATTGACCAAATAGATTGACGTTTTACCGGACTCATGAGCAAAGTACCCAGGTAAAAAGTCTTGGCATACTTTGCTGTGAGATGTCGGCAAAGTTTGTATGACTCGTCTACAGAGACCAGCGTTTTCATGCGCGGGGGGGAATCAGGCAGTTGCAGCATTCGTTGCGGGCGGTCGGGTGAGCGTTTGCAGGTTTGAGGAATTTGCTACCGGGAGAGCCTCAGAAATTGCCTGCGCTGTCAGCTTACCAGAAAGTACGGCACCTTCCATACTGCCTAAGTAGCGTTGCATGGTATAACTTCCGGCGAGATAGAAGTTGGCAATGGGCGTAACTTGTGCGGGACGGTACTGTTGACGACCAGGGGTCGCTTTGTAAACTGAACGCGGCGTTTTCACCACATGAGATTTTAGCAACGTTGCTGGATTGTCTCCCCCAAAGTGGTCGGGGAAAAGTTTTTCCAATTCAGCAAGCGTTGCAGCCACAATCTCCTCATCGGATTTGGCAATCCAATCTTTTGCCGGAGCTAGAACTAATTCCAGCATTGAGCGATTGGGGTTGGCGTATTCACGGCAGGTATTGCTCATATCAGCATAAACGCTTAGGAGGGGCGATCGCGAAAAAAGTAGGTGATCAATTTCTGTAAGTTTCCGGTCAAACCACAGATGGAGGTTAATCACTGGTACTCCTTCTAAACCTTCTAGCTTTTGAAAAAACTCCATCAGCTTCCAAGGTTTAGGCAACATGACCTTTAAAGGGTCAACTGAAATGGCAGATACATACGAATCAGCTGTAATAACTTCATCTTCTGCCCCATTTAACCCTCGAATCAAGTATCCCTTCACCGTGCCATCGGCGTTGAGCAAAATTTCTTTCAAGGGGGCATTTAGCCGCACTTCTCCACCGCGTTCTGTGATGTAATCTACAATCGGGCTGCATAGACGTTCTGTGGGAGAACCATCTAAAAATGCAATCTTGGAGCCATATCGTTCTTGCAGAAAACGATTTAGTGCAGTTAAGAGAATCGTTGCGGAAACTTCATCAGGATTGATAAAGGTGAGTGCTTTACATGCGGCGATAAAAACGTCACTAGTTACCCGCTCATCAACACCTTGCCTTTTCAACCACTCTAAGAAGCTATATTTGTCCATCTCTTCGACATACTTCTGACCCCGAACCACTGCGGGAAGTAGGCCAACGGCAAATCGAATCTTCTGCTCCCAAGTCAACATGTCTTTGTTGCGAAGAATCGATGCTATGACGTTGAAAGGAGATGGAATATCTGGAACATCAAAACGTGAGAGTGTTCCAGGCTTGTCTGGTTGATTAAAAATCAGTGTATGCTCTTTCCACTGGAGTCTATCTTCAATGCCCAACTCCTTGAGCAATTGGAGCATATTAGGATATGCCCCAAAGAAGGCGTGTAACCCGGTTTCGTACCAGTCGCCGTCAGAGTCTTTCCACGCCGCAACCAGACCACCCAGTACGTCCCGGCTTTCCAAGACAATGGGAGTATGACCTGCGTCCGTGAGATATTTCGCGCAGGAAAGTCCTGCTAGACCAGCACCCGCGATCGCTACTCGCATTTAACCCTAATGCCCTTCAATATTTCTTAACGGTTTTATCGTTCTCATTATACGTTGCAATCTGTTACATTTGGCGGTTATTGTGCGATCGCTTCCCCAAAAAACTTTGATCAAAGGGAATTTTACCTACCCACAACCGCCCAACAAAATTACTAATACCATTGTTGGTAATAGGTTTTAGCAAGTATTTTATCTAAATTTAGGTGCAGAAAATTTAGCAAGATAAAAGTAATTCCTTTGACAGGAAATAGGTAATCTCAAAAGTAGTTGATTTCTTTGAGAATCCGTGCATCTAAATCTGAGAAAATATTTAGGGTACTGGTTATAGATTGCTATTAAACACCTCTAGTTAGGTAAAAGATTATGAGTGGTTCACAGGAGCTAAAACACTTTGGAAATCACCTGATTTTAGGTATTTCCGGCACTACACTAAGCGATGACGATAAACGCGTACTCAGTGAATTAAAGCCGATTGGGGTGATATTTTTTGCTAAAAACTTTTTGGATGGCGCTCCATATCAAGTTTGGCTAGAAAGCTTCAAGGATTTAAACAGCCAGATACGAGAATATGCTGAACGTGATTCAATGTTTATGACTCTGGATCATGAAGGAGGTCGTGTCATTCGCACACCAATGCCAATTACGCGATTTCCTCATGCATTGTTGTTGCGATCGCACGCCCGCGAAGTAGCAAAAGCCACAGCAATAGAACTAAAATCACTGGGAATAAATTTATCCTGGGCTCCTGTAGCAGATGTTTTTTCCCATCCCCACAACCCTGTCATTGGGCCTCGTGCCTTTGGTAACACTCCCGAAATCGCCGCAAAAGATGCCCGTGACTACTACCTTGGACTTCAAGAATCAGGAATTTTGGGATGCGCCAAACACTTCCCCGGACATGGAGACACTAGCAAAGACTCTCACATTGAGCTACCAATACTGGATTTAACTTTAGAAGACCTGCGACTTCGAGAACTCGTACCTTTCAAAGCCCTAATCGAAGTACAGATTCCTTTAATCATGACTGCCCATATTTTATTTCCTAGGATAGATGCAGATTTACCAGCAACGCTATCCCAGCCTATCCTCAAAACCATACTTAGGGAAGAACTTGGCTTTCAGGGAGTGGTTGTATCTGACGACTTGGATATGAAAGCGATCTCAGATATGTTTATGAAAGCTGGTACTGTGGCGCGGTCATTTCATGCAGGCTGTGACCTGTTCATTGTCTCGCGCAATATCAATTCATCATCTATTGAAAGAACTTATCGGATTGCTGAAGATTTTGCTGATTCGCTCAGTAACGGTAGCTTAGATGAAGCAGTCGTAGAAGCAGCTAGAGAAAGAATTGAGAAACTACTGGCAGTAACACCGCAATATCCCATACATGCTTTGGATAAAGATATATTATTGCAACATGCTCAACTAGCGATCGCTAGTTGCTATTCATAACCCAACGCGCATTCAAGTTGCATATTAGCAATTGCCAAAAGGCTAACTAAGATTGCAATTTTTAATTCTTAATTTTAAATTTTTAATTGTTTAGTGGGTGGTATAGGGGTCGAACCTATTTCTGCGAGTTAAAAGCTCGCTGCACAGCCGGTATGCCAACCACCCTAGTTAATTTAAGAAATGAGTCGGTGCGATCATATATTTTTTACATCGCAAGCCCTACACCAACACTAGATATAAATCCACCAGGGAGGTACTGCCCCTCCTATTTCTGTGTTATCAGCACAGCGCCTCGCTTTTCGGCTCCAGGTGGAAAAAGAGGAAGATGGAGGAATCGAACCCCTACAGTTGCCTGTAATCCAAGGTTCAAGCTTGGTTGCCGACCATTCAGCAGCATCTTCCATTCAAGGGTGTCTGACGGGACTTGAACCCGCTATGACTGGTTCCACAAACCAGTGCCTCGACCACTTTGGCTTCAGATACCATTAGTGGAATCAATGGGAATTGAACCCATAACCTCCTGCTTGCAAGGCAGGCGCTCTAGCCATTTGAGCTATGACCCCATATTTGGTGGATACTGGTCGGAATTGAACCGACAACTTTCTAACAGCCAGTTAGACGCTTTACCAATTAAGCTACAGACCCATAGGCGGGAGTGGTAGGACTTGAACCCACAACTTTCGAGGTAGAAGCTCGAAGCTCTATTCCATTGAGCTACACTCCCAAGATTTGGTAGTCCTGGCAGGATTTGAACCTGCAACCTCTTGCTTGTAAGGCACTTGCTCTACCGTTGAAGCTACAGGACTACGCAAGCGAGTGGAGGGACTTGTTCGCGTAGCGTTCTCGAAGAGTACACACGCACTGAGTATGGCGCACTCAGATGCTACCGATTACATCACACCCGCATCAAGCTGGTAACAGGAATTGAACCTGCAACCTACTGATTACAAATCAGTTGCTCTGCCAATTGAGCTACACCAGCACTGTTTTGGTGACGGGGGCAGGAGTTGAACCTGCCGATGTTCAGGTTATGAGCCTGACGAGCCACCGTTGCTCTATCCCCGCACATTCACCAATACCCCTGACTGGATTTGAACCAGCAACCTCTTCGTTCTAAGCGAAGCGCCTCTTCCGTTGGGCTACAAGGGTAAAGTCTGAGTGACAGGGATTTAACCTGCGTCACACCCAGATATTTTGGTACTCCCGACAGGATTTGAACCTGCAAAAAACTAGATCCTCGGTCTAGTGCGTCTTCCGTTTCGCCACGAGAGCTTAGTACCCCTGACAGGATTTGAACCTGCAAAATCTGGACTCTGATTCCAGCACGTATGCCAGTTCCGTCACAGGGGTATATCGGGATGGCAGGATTTGAACCTGCGACTCCATGCTCCCAAAGCATAGCTTCTGGCCGCTGAATTACATCCCGTTGGTACTCCTGGTGGGAGTCGAACCCACAACCAAACAGATTTTAAGTCTGCCACCTCTTCCAATTGGGCTACAGGAGCAAATTTTGGTACTCTTGGTGGGAATCGTAGACGCGGAGCGGCTTCCCGCAGGGTACCCACAACATACCGTTTTTGAGACGGCAGCCTCTTCCAGTTGGTCTACAAGAGCAAGTTTGGCAGCCCCACCAGGACTCGAACCTGGAATCTTCGCCTTCAAAGGGCGCTATGTTGCCAATTACACCACAGGGCTTTATTGCCAGGGCAGGGTTTGAACCTGCAACCTCATCGTTCAGAGCGATGTGACTTACCAATTCGTCCACCCGGCAATGAATGGCTGCCTCAGTAGGACTCGAACCTACAACCGCGCGGTTAACAGCCGCTTGCTCTACCGTTGAGCTATGAGGCAACGAAGCCCCCCAGGTCGGAATCGAACCGACGACCTCCTGTTCTTCAAACAGGCGCTAACTACCAACTGAGCTACCGGGGGATAAGGAGGAGAGATGGATTTTACCCAGTGGACTGGTTTAATTCAACTCGAATTAGCCACTCCATCATGTCTCCCATGTAACGAGAGCGGAGGGACTTGAACCCTCAAATCTTCAGTTTCGTAGACTGAGATGTTATCCAGTTACACCACACTCTCAAAACGGAGAGAACAGGATTTGAACCTGCGACGGATATTAACTACCCGCTTCCTCTTAGCAGGAGGACGCTTTCAGCCACTCAGCCACCTCTCCAAAGTGGGTCGAGCAGGATTTGAACCTGCGTGCAAAAAGAACAGTTTTACAGACTGTCGCCTTCAGCCAGACTCGGCCACCGACCCATAATCATTCCCTCGACGAGAATTGAACTCGCATCTGTGCTTTGAAAGAGCACTGACTTAACCATTCGTCCACGAGGGCATAATTTACCGAATTTTAGATTTTGGATTAAATTTATTAATCTAAAATTGTCTGACACAGGGACTAGGATTTGAACCTAGAACATCGGATTTGGAGTCACGAGGTGTTACCGTTACACCATCCCTGCATTTGGTGGCAGTGGCGGGATTTGCACCCGCATATACCAGGGTATGAACCTGGGGCTTTGCTGATTAAGCTACGCTGCGATCGCACCAGAGGCTGAGGTGAGATTTGAACTCACGATATCGGTTTTGCAGACCAACGCCTTCGACCACTTGGCTACTCAGCCATTTGGGAGTCCCGACGAGATTCGCACTCGCAATCTTCAGTTTGAGAAACTGACGGCTTAAACTATTTGCCTACAGGACTACAACCAGGGTGACGGGATTTGAACCCGCAACATTTCCGCAGACAACGGAACGCTCTAGCCAATTGAGCTACACCCCGATTTTTTAAATCTGTGCTTAAAATTTGAGTTTTTAGGCACAGATTTTGTTGGTGAACTTGCCCATTTCTTATTTAGTTTTCAAGGTTCAGATAATTGACTTTTTACTGTTAGAAACTGTTAAGAAAACAACCGAAATTCTAGGTAGCAAGCCTGTTTTGTATTACGGATGTATTCAGTGGTTTTAATGAGTGTAAACTTAGAACTTTTTTCGTTTTTTACCTCTACTGCCGATGGTTTGCAAGTAAAAGTAGCTTTGTTGGCTGTGAACTCTGGTTTATTCCAACGCCTGTCCTTTAGTAGTATGTAGAACATAAATTTGACTCTTGAGAAGCTTTGTCTTTCGCCTTACTACAAATATACTACAAAATACTACAAGAGGTGTCAAGGGGTTTTAGAAAGTTTTTTTGAAATTGTCTAGAAAAGCTTCTGCACTTATATTTGAGCTTGCTAAACCCTCTGAAAAGTCAAACTACAGCTTATGATTGGGTGAATCTTTAAAAGCCTGACGTGACAGACAACTACCTCAAGCGACAACAGATAATTAGTATTGTCGCGATCGCCTCTAGTATTACAGCTTGTAGTATTGCTCCAGGCACCTCCCCACAAGTAGGGTTGAACCAGCCAATAAGCAAAATACATACTGCACAAGTTCAAGATCCAGCAAAGGGCCAAATTAATGCCCAATTACCGCCATCAGTCAAAGTAGAAAACCCTACATTTACAGTCCCAGCGAAATTTCAGGGAAAAACAGTTTATAAGATACAACCCAGCAACAACGAAAAGGTTATTGCTCTCAGCATTGATGATGGGCCCTGGCCAAAAACAACCCTAGAAATGCTGGATATCCTCAAGCAAAATGATGTTAAAGCAACATTCTTTTGGGTAGGACAAGCTTTGCAAGCAAATCCAGACTTAGCCAGGCGTGAAGTAGCCGAGGGGCACGCCATTGGCAACCATACTTGGCATCATTGGTATCGGCGAATGGATGAAGCCACAGCCAAGAGTGAAATCGATCGCACATCTGACCTGATATACAAAACTACAGGGGTGAAAACTGCTCTGTTTCGTCCTCCTGGAGGCTTTTTAACCAACGGATTAGCTGCTTATGCGAAAAGCCAGAAAAATGCTGTCATTATGTGGTCGTTAACTTCAGCTGATACCGATCCTCACGCCAAACCGCAGGCATTTGTAAATAATGTCCTGAAAGGCGCAAAACCAGGTTCTATTGTTTTGATGCACGACGGTGGTGGCGATCGCCGAAGAACAGTAGAAGCTTTGCCACAAATTATCAGTGGACTCAAACAGCAAGGCTATCGATTTGTGACAATTCCCGAATTGCTGCAAATGGCGCAATAAAGGGCGAGAAATTCTCACCCTACTATTTCGTTTATTCACTCATAACAGAAGCACAAGCTTGAGCTTCTTGCCAAAGTTTGTGCAAAAAGAACTCAGCGCGATCGCTCATAGTGGTGAAAAACACACCTACAGCATCCTTAGAACTATCTGATAGCCAAGAACCTTGCAGAGTGACTTCCATATATTGGGTATCAGAGGCACAGAGGGCAATGATTTCTCTGTCATCTCTTTTTACCTCAGCCTTAAGCACTTCTACTCCTGGCAAATCAACAGGCAGCAAAAAGGAAGCAGTACTGGGTTCAATGCACAAACTTTGCCCAACTCGCAGGGCCAAAATCACTCGCTGCGCTACCCATTCTTCTAGCGACAGAGTGAGACATTCCAAATCAAAACTGCTTTCAGTGTAAGTTAATTTCAGCATTCCTTATGCTCTCCTGCTATTCCAGGCTTGCTTGCATATCTATCCAAAACTGTTCGGCAAAAGAAATCGCGGGGTGAATTGGCGCTTTTGGTTTGGTACGTAATTGCATACCAGATTCAAACAGGGTGCGATCGCCTTTACGGGAGTTACATCTCTCACAAGCTGTGACTACGTTATCCCAAGTGTGAGAACCGCCTCTTGAGCGCGGCATCACATGATCTAGTGTTAGATGCTTGCCGCTACCGCAATATTGGCAACTGTGATGATCTCGCCGCAACACTTCCCGCCGATTCACTGGCGGAACTTTCCACATCCGCTCATTAGAAGTGATTGTTAAGCGAATATGTTTTGGCACATCAATTACTAAGTTGGGTGAGTGAACTTGCCATCCGCCTTCTGTGGTAAAACCTAACGGTTGAGCTTTGTTGGTTACTAACAGCACAATCGCCCGCTTGATATTGATCCGACACAGTGGCAAGTAATTTTGAGAAAACACCACCACAGATTGCTCTAACACTTGCATTGCGTTCGCGCCGCGCATTGTTCGCGTAGCTGACGCACCAGAAGATATCGTCACAGCTTCACTCCTTATAAAAAAACCCCCGCTTCCTGTTTGGGTGAAGCGGGGGTTAGAATTGACCGGAAAACTTTCTGGTCTCATATTGGTACAGCATTCCTTTGCCTGTACCCCCCGCTTTCTTCATCTAGTTGTGGTTTCGCAATCAACCCACTTATGCTGAGATGTCTAAAATCATAATTACCCTCTGTGATTTGCCCATAATTTCGGCTACCATCGCCCATAAATAAATACTCCACTTCCATAGCAGCTGATTCCCAACTGGCTCGGCAATTGGTAGGGCACAAAATTGAAGTAAATATGGGGAAAATGGATTTCACAGAAAATTTCACCTATTGAACATTCCTTTAAACATACTACACTTGTATTACTATCCTGTCTATAGTTTCAAGGAGAAATAGTGATGCATACGATCGCCCGCACCCCAACCACCGATATGGAAGTTACCAGCATCCGCCTAGAGCGAGAACTCAAAGATAAGCTCAAAGAAATAGCTGGAAATCAGGGATATCAAGCTCTGATTCGAGATATTCTTTGGAATTATGTCCAACAAAAATCAGGTGAATGGAAGCCTCGATTTTCCCGAGCGGACATTCGAGCTAGCATAGCAGCCACAGCCCAGCAAGAAGAACGTTGTGTACTAACAGGTCAACTAATTCAACCCCAAGAACCAATGCTGTTAGGACTGACGAGAAATGGCGATATGGTTCCTCTAAGTGTCGAGAGTTTGGCTGGATAGTCTTAATTCAGGCAATGCAGCCTAGTTATTTTATTTAGGGCTGACGTACAAGAGATCCTCCAACCCCCTTAAAAAGGGGGCTATTAAGATACCCCCTGTTTAAGGGAAACCAATTGCTCAACTTGGGTATCCCTAAGTTGAGCAATTGGCGTTTGTTAGAGGGTAGTGGGGCTATGCAAACGAGGTTTCAGCTTTTCAGTACGTAAGTCTTATTACTGAATAATTGGGCTGCATTCAGCATTTAGCTTTATTTTCTCGAATAAATAAGATTTATTGTTAAGATTTGTAGCTTAATAAAAGTAAATTCTGAGGGGATACGAATTTTATATTTTAGATTTTTTGGTTCATACCCCGCTCTGAGCTAAGAGAGTAGTCTCTTTCAATCCAAAATCCCAAATCCAAAATTGGTTTGACGCTCTGGCTTCGTTATATTTGATTGAAAGCAACACAGAGCAAAGGATAGCTGCTTAAAGGACTAAAATAAAAACAAAATTTTACAAAAATCTTAAAATCAATCCAGTGTTTTTACGGTCATGACTGGGGGATTTTCTTGAGATTCCAGAGAATTTACGGTTTATGTATACTTACAGACAGGATATTCTAAATCAAAGTTAGTTAATTATCTCAATATAAAGAAGATAAAGCAGCCAAAAATAATCAGGCTGGGTCATTTTAGAATATTCTAAGTATCTCACTACCTATGTAGCAATTTGCTTTATATAGCAGCAACTTGGCCATCTGCCATAGAAAAGGGCTATAACAGGTGAGAGAAAGTATTCATATAAGATTTGTCAATTATCAAGGTGTCGCAACACAACTAACGGTGAAGAATATGCCAATGGGTTGGGTGCAAAAACAATGGATTTATTATCCGAGGGCGTGCCAAGAATGAAAAAGCCTTTATGGTCGCCGACAGAGTACGTAGATGACATAGATCGACTACAAACTTACAAAGTCAAGCTGATGCAGCATCAGGAAGAAACTGGCCACCAGCTGGTACAAAAGATTAACCAAATCATTGCCAATACCTCACCTACGGCTGTGATGTTGCAAGATATTGCCCAATTACTAGGAACAGCTTTTGAAGTAGATTGTTGCTGCTTAGTTTCAGTAACGGGTGAAACATCCGACGAAGCAACTACTATGAATTGGTGTGCCGATCAATATCTGGGGTTGCCACATCCAGAAGAGATGTTTTCGATGGAACAATTGCTTATGCACTCCCCAGTGCTGCAATGTGCTGCTGAACCATTGACTATTGAAGATATTTCCATCATTCAGAAAAGTTTGGTAATTGGCTGTCAGTATTTACCCCTACCCATAAAAGCTGTTTTGGCAATTCCCACCAGGTTTGGTGGAAATAATAATGGGGTGATTAGTCTGATTAAATTCCAACCTTATGATTGGAGTGAATCAGAAAAACAGTTGCTCAAAGAAGTAGAGTCTGCTTGTGCGATCGCATTTTCTCAAGTGGCACAAGCTAAACTAATTACTCATCAACAACAATATCTCCAAAAAGGGGATCAGTATCAAAGCTTGATCAAGCAATTAACATTATTGAATCGCAGTAACTTGGAGCTTAATCAAATGCTCCAGTTAGTTATCGCCTCTACTGCCGAATCTCTACAGGCAGACCGAGGTTTACTTATACTACTAAAATATACTGATCCACTATTTAGGACTCAAGCTAAAAAACAAATTCCCAAAGCGAAAGCTAGAGTGGTTGGTGAATGGGCGAAGGCAACACAAATTTCCCGCATTACTAAACCAGAAACTTTAGATCAGCAGTCCTTCTTGGTTTCGGAGTGTGGTTTATGTCAGCGTCCCTTCATAGATTCTGGAAAAGCAGTAATCTTCGATAACTATACAGAGCAAAATGATACTTCGGTAGCTGCTCCATTATTTGCAATAGAGCAATTGCCAGCGGTCTTATTAGTGCCATTAGAAAGTCAAGGTAAAATCTTAGGATTTTTGGTGCTACAGCAAGCGACCACTCGCAGTTGGCAAGCAGCCGAATTAAATCTTGTGGAAATGGTTTGCGCTCAAGTAAGTAACGCCATAATTCAGTCACAGACATTGCGCCAAGTACAAACTTTGGTAGATGAGCGGACAGCGAAACTCCAGAGTAGTTTGGAGCTCCAGGCAAAGTTGCATGAAAGAACCCGGCAATATGTAGAGCAGCTGCGGAAACTCAATGAACTCAAAGATGAATTTTTGAGCAACATGAGCGATCGCTTGCGCTATCCTTTGACAAATATGCTGATGTCCATTCGGAACTTACGTTTGCCAGGAATTGCACCAGAGCGTCAAATTAGATACATGGATATCCTAGAGCAGGAATGCACAAAGGAAATCAACTTGATTAATGACTTGTTGACACTCCAGAAACTAGAGTCGCCTCACGAAGCTCCACAATTAGAATCTATAGATTTAAATACTAGAATTCAGGATATAACAGTAGCTTTTGAGAAGAAACTCGCAGAGAAGGGATTAAAGATTTCTGTAGATTTACCAGAGGAATCCCTAAAACTGCAAACGGAACTGGAGAGTTTTGACCGCATCCTGCAAGAGTTGTTAACTAATGCCTGTAAATACTCGCAGCATGATACCAGCGTCCATTTAGAAGCTGTTCACCGAGTCGATCAACAAATCGATCAAGTTATCATAAAGGTGACGAATACAGGACACGCCATCTCCCAAGAAGAAGCAACCTACATCTTTGACAAATTCCGTCGTGGAAAAGGGCGTTGGACTCCAGGGACTGGCTTGGGACTTGCTCTAGTCAAGTCTTTAGTACAGCATTTGAATGGAGCGATCACAGTTGAAAGTCTCCCAATCTCGGATTCTGAACAGAGCGAAATTTGCTTCACCCTGACTCTGCCCCAATTTTCTGACGAAAGCAAACCATAATTCTTAATGTGACTAAAGAACAGAACCCAACAGAGAACCTTGATTTCCAGTCTCCTAGTGATGACACCGATCTTGAAGGAGATTTGAGCGCTGATCTAATCGCTTTGGCAGCTAAGGTAGAAGTTCAAATTCAGAAAATAGCAGAGCGACAGCGACAAATCAGCGCCAAAGTCCAAATTCCCCAACCAGTGGAAAAAATTTGGAAGGTTCTGACAGATTATGAAGCCTTACCTGACTTTCTCCCCAACCTCGCTAAGAGTCGTCTAATCGAGCATCCCAATGGTGGAATTAGACTGGAGCAAGTAGGCTCCCAGCGCTTACTAAATTTCAACTTTTCAGCGCGGGTGGTTCTAGATTTGGAGGAATCCTTCCCCAAAGAAATTAATTTTCGGATGGTAGAGGGAGATTTTAAAGGTTTTTCTGGTAGCTGGTGTTTAGAGCCTTATTCCCTTGGTGAGTATATAGGAACAAATCTTTGCTACACAATTCAAGTTTGGCCTAAACTCACCATGCCAGTGGGAATCATTGAAAACCGCCTGAGTAAAGACCTACGGTTGAATCTTGTTGCTATTCACCAACGTGTAGAAGAGTTAGCCAGCAAACAACCGTATATATAACTAAACGAGCGTTCAAAATTATTCTGAACGCTCGTTTTGATTTATTAACTTGTAGAAAGACACGCTTATACTTTTTTAAGTACCCCCAGGGGAATTCGAATCCCCGTTACCTCCGTGAAAGGGAGGTGTCCTAGGCCTCTAGACGATGGGGGCATCGGACTCAGACCTTTTATAAATTAACTAATTTCCTGGCTATTGTCAACAGTTTTTGCGAAAAAAAGTTTTTGGCAGCTAAACTGGGTGGTGGCTAAAGCTTGAAAAGGATACAAAGAGATGCAGAAGCAAAAAGAATTTCGTAGAAGCTCCTATGGGAAGCCGCAAGATGCTGGGAACTTCGAGAGAAGCTTAGATAGAAAAAACGGTAAATTCTGCCAGGGACAAAAGGGTATGATGTTGTACCCTGTAGAGTTAATATCTACGATTTTTGACCAAAGATTTTGAAATAAATCGCTCAAAATCTACAACATGGAAGCATCTTTTGAAATTACCCTACAGATGGCGATCGCTGTTTTTGCAGGCATTAGCGCTCAAGTGCTGGCTGCATACTTTCGCATACCCAGCATCGTCTTGTTATTGCTGTTAGGCATATTGTTCGGCTCTGATGGCATAGGGCTATTGCATCCCCATTTGCTAGGCACTGGAGTGGAAGTTATTGTCGCTCTAGCAACTGCAATAATTTTGTTTGAAGGCGGACTTAATTTGGATCTGCGAGAGTTAGGCAGGGTTTCAGTCAGCTTACAATTGCTCGTCACTCTCGGAACGCTAATCACACTACTTGGTGGCAGTATGGCTGCTCACTGGCTGGGTGAATTTCCTTGGAATATAGCTTTTCTCTATGCTTCCATCATTGTGGTGACAGGCCCAACCGTCGTTGGCCCTTTGCTTAAACAAATCAATGTAGATCGTCAAGTAGCAACACTTTTGGAAGGTGAAGGGGTTTTAATTGACCCTGTAGGAGCGATTCTCGCCTTCGTTGTCCTCGATACCATTTTGAACGGCGATGCCGATCCAATTAATGCGATCGTTGGTTTATTAATACGCCTGGGTGTTGGTGCAGCAATTGGTGGTGCTGGCGGTTATCTGATGAGCTTGATTTTCAAACGTGCCAGCTTTCTGTCATTCGAGCTAAAAAACTTAGTGGTGTTGGCGATACTTTGGGGTCTGTTTGCCTTATCGCAAATGATCCGCAGTGAATCGGGAGTCATGACAACAGTTGTTGCAGGAGCAGTCTTTGCTAACTCCTCAGTCCCAGAAGAACGACTGTTACGCAGCTTTAAGGGTCAGCTAACAATTCTCAGCGTCTCAGTGCTATTTATCTTATTAGCTGCCGATCTATCTATTGCCAGTGTGTTTGCTTTGGGCTGGGGTAGTTTATTCACTGTTTTGGTATTAATGTTTGTCGTTCGCCCGATTAATATCCTGTTGTGTACCTGGAACAGTGACTTAAATTGGCGACAGAAACTATTTTTAAGCTGGGTTGCTCCTAGAGGAATTGTTGCGGCTTCTGTAGCTTCTTTTTTTGCAATCTCTCTTACCCAGCGTGGCATTAACGGCGGTGATTCCATTAAAGCTTTAGTTTTCCTGACAATTATCATGACTGTTGTCTGCCAAGGGCTAACAGCTGGCTGGGTTGCCAAATGGCTGCAAATTACCTCCAAGGACGTAACCGGGGTAGTGATTGTGGGTTGTAACCCATTGAGTCTTTTGATTGCCCGGTTCTTTCAAGAACGGGGAGAAAATGTGGTCATGATTGATACTGACCCCGAATGTCTTGTTCAAGCTGAGGCACAAAATCTGCGAGTGATTGCCAGCAGTGGACTGGATGCTGCTATTTTAGAAGAGGCAGGACTTGCTTCGATGGGGACTTTTTTGGCGATGACAAGTAATGGCGAGGTGAATTTTGTTTTGGCTCAACGAGCAGCCGAGGAATTTAAGCCCCCGCGTGTCTTAGCTGTTTTTCCCCGCGATCCGCAAGCGAGTATTTCGGTTAGTAATAAAGTTAATCAAGCTTTTATCCCAGACTTAGCGATTAAAACTTGGAATGAATATTTAAATGATGGGCGAGTCAAACTAGGAACAACTACGCTAAATGAACTAGAATTTTCCACTCAGTGCGATCGCATTCAAGAAAAAATTCGGACTGGGGTGTTGATACCGTTATTGGTAGAACGAGAAGAACGCTTACAGGTAATGCCAGTTAACCAAGATTGGGAAATTGGCGATCGCATTATTTACCTATTACATGACCCCAGACCGAGCCTTTTAAAACGTTTATCTGGTGCTACCCAATCTACTCCCCTCTCTCTAGAAAAGTTAGCGGAGGTTGAAGACCTATCCCTCGTTCAATTGTCCGCTAGTGAGGCTCCTGGGGGATGAGACAGGGGGCAGGGGAGGCAGAGGAGGCAGAGGAGGCAGAGGAGTAGGGGAGAGGATGCTGGAATTTCTCAGCAAGAGAGGGTTTCAAAGGAAATAAATCTATTTATGCTTAATGTTAAATATTTATTTCAAGATGCATGGCACAAGAAATAATGCGTCAAAGATCAAGCCCCTAAATTTATTTATGGGCTTCTGTCCTCTGCTCGCTGCTCCCCTGCCCCCTGCTCCCTGCCTCTTCTTTAACTTTGGGAAGGAATAAATTCGCCTTCTGGTGGTTGTTGCAAATTACCAATTTCTGGTCTTGGCGCTTCTTGATACATTTGCCATTCCTGCCACAGTAAAGCAGATAAATGCACGATGGCAAGAATTAGCGTCGCCACCGCAATTAGATAACTGTGTATTGTGTAAAGGTGTTCGACAGTAACTGTGTTAATCGCTCCACCCCCAGTTAGGATTTCGCGCAGTTGTCCACCAATAAAAGGAATAGCTTCGATGGTTCCCAATTCAATGTTAAAACGCCAGTATCCTTCCTGAGTCCAATCTAGGATCATTGCTGTCCAGTCCAGCCCGATCGCACTTAATGTCAACAAAATCCCGCTAATCCAAGCAGTCAGCCAACTCTTGCGGAATTGGCGACTTAAAAACATCACCACAATTTGAATCAGAGCGATCGCAATTACCGCGTTACCAGCAATGTTATGCGCTCTCCAAAACAACCACCCGTATGGTACTTGTGTATTAATCATCTTTAAGGAGTTATAAGCGCCACCTGCTGTCGGTTCATAGTAAAAAGACAGCATTACTCCTGTAGAAACATAAATTAAGCACAAAGTCAGAATCACGACTGACAATATAGTTGCTATTCGTCGCATAATCCTATCGAACTGGGTGCTTTGCATAGCTCACCCCTCCTGTTCTTAACTAGGTATTTATTCCTTTCTAATTTTAACTAAGAAATGTTAATAGATGTTGCAGTTATCAAATAAAAATAAATTTTTTTAATATCTCTGATAAGTTAACTAGCCTGCCTCAGACTTAAGGCTGAGGCAATAGCCCAAACCATTATTCTCTGGTAGGGTCAATTCATGTAGACGCATTCGCGTAGCATCTCGTAGAGAAGCGGCTTGCCGCAAGGTATTGTCTTACACCGTGGATTTTACGTAAATCCGAATTAGTTAAATCAAATATTGCACCCAAGTTTTTAAGGGTTCTGGTGAGCCATACCAAATTCCAGGACTTCTCGGAGAATGTCTTACACCTTCAATTACCAGATTTTCTGCACCTTCCAGGTGAGCAGCTTCAATTGGTGTGATGCCATCTCCCCAAGTGTTGCCCTTACCACAGGTTAATTGGTAACTACTGTAAGCTAACCAGCTACCACGCCGCTTTTGGCCAAAGATAGTTTTACCAGCCACACAAACGTAATGAACGTTTTTATAAAAAGCTCCTGGGTAGTTTTTGGTGACAAAATCTAGATTTGAGCGTGTCCAGCGTTCTTGGCTAATATGGGGTGTACCCAAGGTGATGAGAGTTGCAACCAAAGGATGCGCTTTCCAAAGCGAGGGTTTAGCTTTACTGCCTACTATATAAGGCTTTTCTCCCATGTAGATGCGGGATATCCAACCTCCGGCTGAGTGACCAATTAAGTTAACTTGGGTAGCATTATATTGCTGCAATGTATGCTTGATTGTCAGGTCGAGTTTTTGTAGAATCGGTGTTACAGGTCTTCTGCCAATAGTAGGTAGCCAGTCGCGCCGTCGCAGTGGTACTGTAACCGTGGGAAAATCTAACTGTTGTAAGGATTGTTCTAGTTGGCGGTAAGCAATCGCGCTTTCTAGATATCCCGGTACAATAACTGTCGGTAACGGCATTTTAAATTTTTGAGGCAATGATTGAAGGTTTGAAACTTTTTTACAAAGAAGTAGTCAAAAGTCAAAAGCTATAATTGCGATCGCACAGCTGAACTCCTTTTATAAAAACCCAAATAGCTTTGGTGGGGTTTAGGACTAGAATGTCAATAAAATTGTACAATTTACAACAGTTTTCGGGGCTGCTGATGTGGTAGTATTCTCACATAGGCACTAGTCTCGGACAAGCAAATGTGCCATCTGTTACAGAAGCCTAGTTGACTGGAAAAGCGTAAAAAAACAAGGCGACTTCAGCAGATGTTTTGATTTACTCAGACTTGTATCTTGACTTCAACTTTAATAAATATCCCAGATATTAATTTTAATTGTGTGCGTCATAAAAATAACAAATCAAAAGTAGTAATTTTTCAAATATCTCTTTAGCAAGCTCAAATTTGAAGATATGAACCAGCCTTATTAAACAATTACAAACCTGAATAAATGGCAATTTTGGCGTTTTCGTTGCCATGAGAGGAAATTATTATTTCCTTAGAGAGATGCATATATTGCGATATTTTGCAATATAGTCGGGAAGAGAAAATCGTTAGTCAACTGCAACTGAGCCGAGTGAACGATAACAACTATGTCTTACGTCTCCTTGTTTAAAAATATACCAGAACTCTTAAGCCAGCCAATTGGGATAGCAGCTATAGCTTCTCTTGGTATCCACGGTGCGATCGCTATGATTGTGCCATTGATGCCTATGGATTCTAGCAAACCCAAAGATACAGCAGCATCAAAAAGCGTCGGGCTTTTGGAATTGAGCCAAGCGGATCAAAGTCGTTTACCAGAAAGCACCCCCAAAATTGGTTTACAACAACTTCCTCCAATAGCGCCACTTTCTGCGTCCAACTTTAGCGCCCAAGCTGGATTGCCCCCATTGGCAGCACCGCCATCCGGCAGCCAACTAGTACTGCCTCCGCTACCCCCATCCTCGAATAACTATCGAGTCTCCTCATTGCCTACAAGACAGTCTTTGCGGATGATTCCTAGTGATAATTTGCGATTTGATGCTTCTAAATTTGACAACTCTAAATTCAATAGCAGCCCCAAATTTACTCCATCAGTTCCTCGTGTAAATGTCACTGATACCAAATACGAGGCATCTAAGCCGTTAGATGTAAATAGGTTGCCAGTATTGCAGTCGCAGCAAATACCTAATGATATTCTGCAAAATGCTCAATCTCAGAACCTTTCTAACAGTAACCCTATTACACCAGTACAGGGAAATATCGCTCCACAAATAACGCAGCCGGTTAATAATACGTCTAAGCCTATGGCTCAAAACCAGCTCATAAATTCTTTAAAACAAGCTCCAAGGGCTGGGGATAGCTTAACCCTAATTAGGGGAACCACGTCACAAGCGCCTGATTTATCTCGAAAAGGGACTGAGTTGGCAATTGCACAGCTAGATTCCTACGCAAACCTGAGAAAAGAAGTTCAGCAACAATACCCCAACGCAGAACAAAAACCAGTCATTCGCCAAACATTACCCACAGATAAGCCAAATCTTCAAGGCTCTGTTTTGGGTGTATTAGTGGTAGATCCTGATGGTAAGGTTCTAGATATCAAGTTTCAAGACAAGCTAGTTTCCCCGGAATTGCAATTAAAAGCTAGGGAATACTTCAACAAGCAATCCCCCAAGGGAGATAAACGGATCAGTTCCTATCCATTTAACCTAAATTTTCAAAACAATACTAGCAACAGCACTGGGACTATTCCATTATCTACACCTGGCATCAATAACAATCAGCTTACCCCTTTACCAGCAGCTACTTCTAAACCATTTCCCGATCTGCGAATCAGAAATAACCAGATATCACCTTCATCGACAGTTATTCTTAAGCCATTAGCTGCACCGGGAGTAAATAGCAATCAGCCTGTGTTAACACCGACAGCTACCCCCAAACCATTATCTGAATTGCAAATCAGAAATAATCTTACACCTTCATCGGCAGCTAAGACTTCGGAACCCTTAGTACTACCAAGAGTCAATAAGATCCAGGCTACACCCTCTACTGAATCTGATAAAAAATTAGTAGAACGGTTGCGTGAAGTCAAGGAAAACAGAGACAAGTCTAATCCAGAAAAATAATCACTTGCTGGTGATTTGGGATTAAAAACTAGGTAAAAGGGCGGTTATAAACCGCATCTATACAAATAAAACCCACTTACGTGGGTTTCAAATTTTCTTTAGTCTGCTTTCTGTAGCTAAGTTTGTGTAGCCGTAAGTTTTATTCACTTTGGCTCTAAATTGACACGTATAAGTATTGCTATGCCCGTAAGAGCGATATATTCCATACAATTGAGAGCTAGCTTACCAGCCTTGTTCTGCATTCTGAAAAACGTAAGCAGCTACCTCTACGATCTCTTCAGCACTTAACTTTCCTTTAAAGGCAGGCATGGCATTTTTACCATTTTGGACTTGGTGGATAATCGCCTCGATTGAGTCGCTATTATAATTTTCTAGGTATTTTGACAATGCTTCCTTTTTCAAGGTTTTCTGGCTAATAAGGATATTACCGCCACCTATATGGCAAGAAGCGCAGTTAGCCTCGAAAATTTTAGCACCGTTGGATGTTTCGACAGCTAGTGCTGGACTAATGAATGTCAATTTGAATAGAGCGATCGCTATCATTAAGATTAATAAAAGTATTCTCAAGAGAATTTCCTCGCAACAAGCCTCCAGCAAGAGTATAAACGTGATTAATCCCTGATTAAGTCAAATTTGATCAAAATTGGCGGTAACGAATTCATCCCTCAATCGCTACAGATTGTTTAGCGTTTTAGGGGACGATAAGACTCGTTACCGCCATTTATCCATTGTGTGCGTCACTCTAGGAGCGTGGCGTGTTGCTATGAGGTAATTTCACAGACAGAGAAATCATCTTGTGGCAATGAGGACGTTTCTAGCCTTGGACAGTAATTTTACCAACCATGCCAGCACCACGGTGAGGTTCGCAATAGAAGGTGTAGTCACCAGCAGGTGCGTCTGCGGGGAAAGTGGTTGTTTCCTTTTTACCAGCACTCATCAGCAAAGTCTTATGAGAAAGAGATTTTGCTAAAGCGGCATCCTTAGCAGGGTTTTTGGCAGGGTCAAACACAACGTTGTGGGGAGGAACTTTATTGTTCACCCATTCAATTGTGTCACCTGGTTTAATTGTCAAGTTTTTCGGTTCAAATGCTAGCAGTCCTTTATCGCTACCCAATTTCACCTGGTAGGTTTCAGCAGAAGCGCTGGGAGTAAAAACTGCAAAACTACTAACAACTAAAATGATTGTCAACACAGCTAAACTAAAGCGTCGCAAGCTTGCCGAAATCAATTTCATGGCTCTCTCCTAACAAACAATTTTTTTTCCTTTCTCATTTTAAATAAAATCAACACCAAATATGACAATCTGTCATAGATACAATTTTTTTTTAATAAATGGGGAGCAATTTATTGCAAAAAGCGGTGAAATCAGTAGGGAATGGGGAATGGGGAAGGG
>NZ_JAAGOG010000099.1:0-29147 GCF_010747425.1 Nostoc sp. UIC 10630 | reverse complement strand
TTGTTATATAGTTAGATCTCAAAAAATTGGTTTATATGAAGATGTATTCATATAAAATTAAATCTCCAAGTTATTAAATAACTTGGAGATTTAAATAATTTTAACTGTGCTATTATTATCCAACCAATTATTTCAGTCTATTATCAGAAAAGAGCATATTTGTAACTTGCTCTAACACCTTTAATGCTGTTAATGAACCTCGAATTAGCCGAGTAGCTGCAAGCGGTTGTCTAAGCATTGCCATTGCTAAAGGGAAAGGGTTTAGGGAGCCATCAGAGTTAATTGCTGATGTGAGATCGGGGATATCGTGCTGACAATCGTCACTGACTACTCGCAGCATTGCCACGGCCACCCCACCCATTTTGAAAAACTCTAAGGCAGTAAATCCTTCCATATCAACAACATCAGCCGCCAAAGCCTCACCTAAATGAAGTTTTTCGGCAGCAGACCAAATCATGCGATCGCTAGTTAATGACTTGACTAATGATACTTTTTCTGATGATTGAGAATGCAATTGTGATGTGAAAGTGCGATCGCATTCTAGAAGCTTCCCTTGATAAATACAATCTTGATACAGCACAATATCACCAACTCTGTAGCGATCGCTCAAGCTGCCACAGATACCCATAATCAGCACCCTGGATTTGGGAGCTAAAAATTGTCCTTGGCGCAGATACTTAAGTAAGGGCTTCATCCCAACAGGTATGGCTACTACTGCTGGGATGGAACCAGTAACGCCGCTTAATCCGCGACAAACAGCTTTATATTCTGCTCCTTGAGGTACCAGAATAGTGTTGATGGGCAAAAAATTAGGCACTAGCCCTCTCACTCTCAATATTCTGAAGTTTGCGTTTGGGTATTAACTCAAGGGTGCGGAGAGCGATATTGGCTAGTCTGGGTAGTAATTGTGGTTGGAGTAGTCGGGGGTCATACTTGCTCATCCGGCGCTGATTTTCTACTAGACAAATGCTGAGAAATTTTTCTAGTGTCAGGTTTTTGGTAAAGATGTCAGCACCTGTGACAGCGAAGCCAGTTTTACTAGGATCATCATTGCCAAAGACGGCAATCAAATTACTAAGAGCCTTGCCGTATTGCCAGAGGGTTTTGGCGCTCCGTAATGGGATGAATCCCTGGCCACGATCAATTTGTGTATAGGTAAACCAGTTGACAAAAAAAACAATATGACGTGTTTCTTCATCTATGATGGGATCAAAGATAGTGAAAATAGATTCTGGAAAAACATTAGCTTCACGGGCGATCGCAAATAACCCGTAAGCAAAGAAAGTATCCAGACACTCTTCAAAGCCAAAACGCGTAAAGACTGGCTCGATATTTTGGGGAACTTGAATTGGTTGACGTTCTGGTATTTCGATGCCGTAACGATCAATTAATGTTTGAAGTAGACGGGCGTGGCGTAATTCTTCTTCACCTTGGAGAGCGATCGCACTTTGTAAAATAGGATCGCTCACCGTTGCTGCGTAGCCACTAACTATTGCTCCAGCTTGTCGTTCTGTATCTAGAGCTTTCTCCCAAAAGGGAATACTGCGTAAGAAACTCAAGGCTGTATCGTCCAAATCTGGCCAGGGGAGAGACTCAGGTTCGTATTCCCTGTAGCTTTCGGTAAAGCTCCGGCAGAATAATTCCTTATGCTCGACAGAACCAAGTTTCATCTTTGAAGTTTCCTTTTGTATTAAAGATTGGGTCATATCTGAGTGACAATAAGTAATATTGCCGTTAGTAGTAACCAAAACTCGCAAACCGAAGGTGATTGCTGTAGCATGACTAAATAATTGTGTCACCCACACGATAATTTTCCAAGATGGTAAAGCTTCATAACTCAAAATCTGCACGAGAAGTATTCAATATTTCCAAATTAGCGATTCAATTTTCGTGGCTGACGGTGAGTTTTTGGATTGCCGTAACGGTAGCTGGAATTCTGGCTTTCAGTTCTCTTAAGTACGCTTTGTTTCCAGATATTACCTTTCCAGTGGTGGTTGTGAATGCTACAGCCCCCCTGACAACTGCCTTGGATACAGAGGCGAAGCTCACCAAACCCCTCGAAGAACGCCTCCGTTCCCTAGAAGGACTGGAGAATATCCGCTCATCCACCTATCCCAGTCAAACAGCCGTTAGCCTTTCTTTTGCCGTTGGTACGAATTTAGAAACATCAACCAAAAAGGTGGAAACTGCCCTCAAGCAGCTGACTTTGCCTCAAGGAGCGACTTCTAAAATTATTCCCCTGAACCTGAACGAGTCAGCCGCCATTAGCTATGCGATTGAGAGTCCCACCCGGAATCTTACAGATTTGACAAAGTTGGCGAAAGACGAGATTGTAAGTGCGATCGCTAAACTACCAGGAGTCCTGAAAGTCTCACTGTTAGGCGGTGCGACTGCAACTCCTCCTTTAAATCCATCGAATGTGAGTGCAGCAGCCATCCCCCAAGCAGGCGCAACCTTAGTCAGATTTAACGGGCAAGATGCACTCGCATTTCAGGTAATCAAACGCGGTAACGCTAACACCTTAGAAGTGGTGAGTCGAGTTGAAAAAGAAGTCCAAAGGCTACGCTCTACCCTCAAAGATGTCAAACTCACTTTAGCTGCTACCCAAGCAAAATATATCCGCCAAGCCACCCAATCAACTATCGATGCTTTGCTCGAAGCAGTCTTGTTGTCCATCGTGGTAATTTTTCCTTTTTTATGGAATTGGCGAGCCACCCTAATTTCTGCCTTGGCGATTCCTACATCTTTGTTGGCGACGTTTATCGTCATGGCAATTTTCGGTTTCAACTTAGAAACAATTACGCTGTTAGCTTTAGCTTTGGTGATTGGGAGTATTGTTGATGATGCGATCGTGGATGTAGAAAACATCATGCGACACATTGAAGATGGGGAAACTCCTCGCCAAGCGGCACTTTTAGCAACCAATGAGATTGGATTAACAGTCACCGCCGCTACCTTGACAGCAGTAGCGGTTTTCCTGCCCATAGGTTTAATGGGTGGTGTAATTGGGCAGTTTTTCAAGCCCTTTGGTATCACTGTTTCAGCCGCGATGCTTGCTTCTATGCTAGTTGCTCGGACTTTATCTCCAGTTCTAGCGATTTACTGGCTAAAACCTAGACCCTCGCTCTCTCCGCGTCGAGAAGCAAGAATTTGGGTCGCATTTGCCCAATCTTACAGAAGCTTGCTGAGTTGGTCTTTGAATCACCGGAAGATAGTTGTCGGGTTAGCTGTACTCAGTTTTATTGCAGGTATAGTGCTGATTCCCCTAATTCCCAAAGGGTTTATTCCCAAACTCGATCGCGGCGAATTCAATATTGCTTATACTGCTCCTTTACCGAGTATCCCCGATTTTGCTAGAGGCGCACAAGGAAGCAATATCCCCAATCCCCAATCCCTTAAACGATTCTCTTCAAGTTGCTAAAAAACTAGAAGATGTAGTCAGAAAATCACCAGCAGTTGAAACGGTATTTACTACTGTTGGTTCTCGTGAGGGTGAGCCGAATAAAGGCACACTATATATAAAGTTAAAGGAAGACCGCACAATCACAACTGGAGAACTACAAGACCAATTCCGCTCCACTTTACCAGTCCTTTCTGGGGTAACTACCAGTGTGGAAGATATTCAGTTTGTTGATTCTGGCGGTCAAAAACCTCTCCAAATAGCTTTGCGCGGTGACGATCTTCAAGCCTTAAGTAAAGCAGTCAAGGCAATTAAAGAGAGAATTCAGAGATTACCGGGATTTGCCGATGTCACAGTTACAGGTGAAACAAATCCTCAAGGTGAGGTTTTTCAGATCGAGCGTCTGAATAATCAGCGAGTAGCTTATGTCAGTGCTAATCTTGGCAAGGGTCTATCTTTAGGTGATGCTACTGATAAAGTGGTAGCTGAAGCTAAGGCGGTGTTACCTTCTAATGTTTCGTTAAATTTAGGAGGAGACTCAGCTAGCCAAGGTGAGGTTTTTAGCAGTTTTGGCAGTACTTTGGCTTTATCTGCCTTGTGTATTGTTGTAGTACTAATTTTGCTGTTCAAAAGCTGGGTAGACCCTCTAGTGATTGGTGTATCTTTGCCTTTAGCACTGGTGGGGGCAATGTTGGCACTACTGATCACTAAGAGCGATTTTGGTATGATCTCACTGATTGGTTTTGTCTTTTTGCTGGGGCTGGCCAATAAAAATGCCATCTTGCTTGTGGATTATATCAACCAGTTACGCAATGCTGGCACAGAACGCACAGAGGCAATCCTCAACACTGGATTAGTGCGCCTCAGACCAATTATGATGACCACTGCCTCCACTATTTTAGGGATGCTACCGATCGCATTGGGTTTTGGTGCAGGTTCAGAATTGCGATCGCCTATGGCTGTAGCGATCGCTGGAGGACTGGTAACTTCAACTATCCTCAGCTTGATTGTCGTGCCGGTAGTCTACACTATTTTAGATGATTGGTTTCCCCGCTTTCAGACAAGAGAGAGAAGTTGATGCAAGTTTTTGTCACGGGGGGTACAGGTTTTATTGGTGCCCACTTGGTACGGTTGTTATTGAAAGAGGGTTACACAGTCAAAGCGCTGGTACGCTCAAGTAGCAATTTGGAGAATCTACGCGGTTTGGAGGTAGAAATTGTCAAAGGCGATTTGAACAATCCAAATCTCTGGCAACAAATGAGAGGTTGTCAATATCTATTTCATGTCGCAGCCCATTATTCTCTCTGGCAAACAGACCGAGATTTACTTCACCATAATAATGTTCTGGGTACGCGCAATGTCTTGGTAGCAGCTAATAAAGCTGGCATTGAGCGCACCGTTTATACCAGTTCGGTTGCGGCAATTGGGGTAGGATCGTTTGGTCAAGTCGTCGATGAAACATATCAGAGTCCCCTAGAAAAGTTGGTGGGGAACTACAAAAAGTCTAAGTTTCTGGCTGAACAAGAAGCGATGCAAGCTGTTGCTACAGGTCAAGAGGTAGTTATAGTCAATCCCAGCAGCCCCATTGGATCGTTAGATATCAAACCTACCCCCACAGGTGATATAATCTTACGGTTTTTACGACGGCAAATGCCCTTTTACTTGGATACTGGTCTTAATTTTATCGATGTGCGAGATGTGGCGTGGGGGCATTTACTAGCCTTGCAACGGGGTAAGCCAGGCGATCGCTATATCTTAGGTCATCAAAATCTAAGTCTCAAAGAACTACTCGAACAACTTGCCGATATCACAGGTTTGATCGCACCTCAACGCACAGTACCCGCTTGGTTGCCCTTTACTGCTGCCTGGGTTGATGAAAAGATTCTCGCACCCTTGGGAAAATCGCCCTCAGTGCCATTGGATGGTGTTCGGATGGCAAAACAACCAATGTATTACAATGCTGCAAAGGCTGTACGAGAATTGGGTCTACCTCAATCTTCGCTGAAAGCAGCACTCAAAGATGCTGTGGATTGGTTTGTTGCTCAGGGCTATGTCAAATGAAAAATATAGCGATTTATGTGTGGATGCAATAGACAGTAGGGGCGCAAGACCTTGTGCCCCTAAGAAGGTTTTATGTTTTCCTGTGGTGTTTTTATAAAAGAGGAGCGATCGCAACAATGGCAGTTAATATACAACAAGCTATGGATATCGGGAAGTATCTGGTTACTCAGCGTTTGAAAGGACGTAAACGCTTCCCCTTAGTATTGATGTTGGAACCTCTTTTTCGTTGTAATCTAGCCTGTACTGGTTGTGGTAAAATCCAACATCCCAAGGAAATATTAAAGCAAAATCTCACCCCAGAACAGTGCTTTACCGCAGTGGAAGAGTGCGGCGCACCGGTTGTATCAATTCCTGGAGGAGAACCTCTACTACATCCCCAGATTGATGAAATTGTTCAGGGATTAATTGAGCGCAAGAAATATATTTACTTGTGTACTAACGGTTTGTTGTTAGAAAAGAGCCTGGATAAGTTTCAACCTTCACCTTACCTGACTTTTAGCGTGCATTTAGATGGAATGCGCGAGTTACACGATCATTGTGTAGACCGCCAAGGTGTTTTTGATATTGCCGTCAAAGCCATTCGTGCCGCTAAAGCTAAAGGCTTTCGTGTCACCACTAACACGACTATCTTTGAGGGTACTAAACCCCAAGACATGCAAGAGTTCTTTGACTTTCTGGAAACCCTAAATACTGACGGGATGATGATTTCTCCCGGCTACAGTTACGAGTGGGCACCAGATCAAGATCATTTTCTCCACCGCGAACAAACCCGCACCCTCTTCCGGCAAATTCTGGCTCCCTACAAAGCTGGTGAAAAAAACTGGAACTTCAATCACAATCCACTGTTCTTAGATTTTCTTACTGGTGAGAAGGACTACGAATGCACGCCTTGGGGTAGCCCTAGTTATAGTGTTCTCGGTTGGCAAAAACCTTGTTATCTGTTGAACGAAGGTTATTACTCTACCTTCAAGGAATTACTTGCACAAACTGATTGGAGTCAATACGGCCAGAAGAGTGGTAATCCCAAGTGTGCCGATTGTATGGTTCACTGCGGCTACGAACCCACCGCCGCAATGGATGCAATGCAACCGCAAAATATGGCGCGTGCCCTAGGCAGTGTGTTTGGCAGAAATTAATAATCAGGGGAAAAGGGGAAAAGTAACCCCATATTTAAAAACGTTGTTTTCACCCCTATCTTTTTAATCTCTTGCTTCCTTGTCAACCTGCCTTGGAATAAATTCCAAGGCTAATAGCTCAAGTCCTTTTAATGACGTAGATGCTGAGATAGGACTTACACAAACAATACAAAACCCTGATTTTCTGGTAGGGGCAATTCATGAATTGCCCCTACTTCATTTACTATTGCAGAAGTCATACTAGAGTTTGTGTGTTAGGGCAAGATGTAGATCAGTGCAATACTTTAACTGTTACAGAATGGTGATTAAACCTCGTCTACCTTGAGAACCGTAGTTTTGTAGGTTGGGTGCAGCGATAGCGTAACCCAACATAAAATTTGGTGGTAATGTTGGGTTGCGTTTCACTCCACCCAACCTACATAAATATATCTTTTAAAAAACTCTAGGTTTCAACATGGATGAGGTTTAATAACAAATATTTAAAAACAACCTAGTGCTGAATTTTATCAATCTTTTCAATCACTATCCACTTAATTTACCTGGCTTTACTTGGAACACCAGTAAACGCGAAAAACTGTTGTTCTTTGGGTGCAGCTAAACTTTCACCAAGATAACGATGAATACCTACTCCCATGTCTCCGGTTGCGGTGAGTTTGAAGTTCACTTCTTCAAATCCATATTCACGGAAAAATTTACGCACAGTCTCAGAGTGGGGAATACCGTTAGAGTGTCCACGAGTCCAAATTACAAAAGCACCTTGTTTGCTCAGAAAACTCAGGTTCGCTAGCAAGCGATTTAGTTCAGCTTCATCTGCAAGATTGCCAAATACACCACAGACAATCACAATGTCTGCTGGCACTGCTTCTACATAGTTAGAGGAGAGAGTTGCATCACCATTGATAAACTCAATTTGTTTTGTCAAACCCAAGGATTCTATTGTTTGTTGTCCACGTTCAACTAGGTGTGGATTTAGCTCTACGAGTCGAGCATAAACATCTTTTGCTCGTGGGTGATTTGATAGCGTTCCTAGCAAATCTCGTCCATCGCCCGCGCAAACACTAACTACACGGATTAACCCTGGTTGGGACAAATTTAAGCTATGGGAAATGTATTCCTGCACAATTTGCAAGCGTTGTTGCAATTTTGGTTCGTTCTTGTAGAGGTCGTGCCATTCAAACCAGTCTTTTACCATAGAGGTGATTTTCGTTGCCATTAATCACAAGTTTGCAAAATTACAGACATGACATACGTGTAACTCACAACTACGATAATTCTATCAAAAAACCGTAGTTTATGTTGAACACAAAGTATCATGAAAAACTCTCCAAAATCAAGTCTTTTTTCTTTATAAAGTTGAGAGCAGAGACGCGAAGAAATTGCACTTATTACCTTGTATCGATGCAATGCAGCCGTAAATATGCTGTATGCTCCTGGCAGAAGATATCAAGTAGCAAATACTACAAAAGTTCAAGGTACGATACCTGCGGCGGGCTATACCTACGCATTCTTTAAGGGATTTCCCTGAAAGAAATTTCCAGTATTTTTAGAGTGCCGGAAAGTTAACCCTAGACGTAAAGTTATGTAAAGGAAATTAACAAACATAACAATAATTTGTAATAAATAATGACGCGGCAGCATTGTATAAAGAGAACTTGGAAGTAAAAAACAACATCTTAATCAGGTTTTCCAGTCGTTCATAGAAGTTTGAAGTTTTTTAACAAAAGTTTTAATCTGAAAGCCTGGAGATCGTAAACTTATTTCGTGGATGTCTGTTTTAGACCTTTCGTAACTCGTCAGGCAGTGCTGACATCAAAAAAAGCTGGACCATTCAGTTTTGAGTCCAATTATTCTTAACCAAGCAAAGTAGGAGATTTAACGCAATGGTTTTAGATGCATTTGCAAAAGTAGTTTCCCAAGCTGATACACGTGGGGAATACCTCTCCGATGCACAATTGGATGCATTGAGCGAACTAGTCAAAGATGGTAACAAGCGTGCAGATGCTGTTAACCGTATTACCAGCAATGCTTCCGCTCTAGTTGCTGCTGCGGCTCGTGATTTGTGGGCAGAACAACCCCAATTGATCACTCCCGGTGGTAATGCTTACACCAGCCGTCGCGCTGCTGCTTGCATCAGAGACTTGGACATCATTCTTCGCTACATCACATACGCAATCTTTGCTGGCGATTCCAGCGTATTAGATGATCGTGCCCTCAACGGCTTGCGTGAAACCTACTTGGCATTGGGAACCCCAGGAGCTTCAGTTGCTGTTGGTATTCAAAAGCTGAAAGCAGCTTCCCTAGCAATTGTCAACGATACAAACAACATCACCAGAGGCGATTGCAGCGCTTTATCAGCTGAAATCGCTAGCTATTTTGATCGTGCTGCTTCAGCAGTAGCTTAAGGCAAATATTGCTGCTATTGACTGAGATAATTGTCCATTAGGACAAAACAAAATTTCAACCAAAAGTTTGTAAAAGGGAAATACCAAAAATGACAAAAACACCTCTAACTGAAGCAATTGCATCGGCTGACTCTCAAGGTCGTTACCTCAGCAGCACCGAAATTCAAGTTGCTTTTGGTCGCTTCCGTCAAGCTCCAGCTAGCTTACAAGCAGCAAAAGCATTGAGCGCTAATGCTCAACGCTTGACCGAAGGTGCTGCTCAAGCAGTATATAACAAGTTCCCTTACACCACTCAACAACAAGGCCCCAACTTCGCGTCTGATGCACGCGGTAAAGGCAAGTGTGTTCGTGATGTTGGCTACTACTTGCGGATTATCACATACGCTTTAGTTGTTGGTGGTACAGGCCCCTTGGACGATTTCTTGATTTCCGGCTTGGCTGAAATCAACCGGACTTTCGACCTGTCTCCTAGCTGGTACATTGAAGCTCTCAAGTACATCAAAGCTAACCACGGTCTAAGCGGCGACCCAGCTGTTGAAGCAAATTCCTACATCGACTATGTAATCAATACTCTAAGCTAGAGTGTTTCTTTAGCCCGGAGAGGAAATCAGCTCTTATGACAAGTGAGTTCTATGAGTTGCTTACCTCTCCGGGCAGTTTTATTTTCAAAAGACTGTTAAAAAACTAGAAAAAATTTTTCTAAAAAGTTTTCAGTTTTGCAGTTAAAACTGAGGAGGTTTAAAGATGGCAGCTTTGGGACAAGCAGCAAGACTAGGGATTGGTGCATTTGAAAACTCAGCACCTGTAGAACTACGCCCCGATAGAACTGAAGCAGATGTGGCAGTGGTTATCCGGGCAGCTTACCGTCAGGTTTTGGGTAATGCATACCTCCTTGAAGGAGAGCGTCTAGAAAGTGCAGAATCACTTTTGCAGCAAGGTTTAATCTCGGTTCGGGGATTTGTGCAAGCCATTGCCCAATCGGAACTTTATCGGGATAAGTTTTTTTACTCCAACTCGCAAACTAGGTTTATCGAGTTAAATTATAAGCATTTATTGGGGCGAGCCCCAGAAGATGAGTCAGAGATTTCGTACCATGTTGAGCTTTATAACTCACAAGGTTACGAAGCTGAAATTAATTCCTACATTGACTCATTAGAATATCAAGAAAGTTTTGGCGAAAATGTTGTGCCCTACTATCGAGGCTTTAAAAGTCAAGTAGGACAGAAGAACGTTGGATATAGCCGACTGTTCCAACTTTATCGTGGTTATGCTAATAGCGATCGCGCCCAAGGACAAAAACAAGGACGGCTAACCTGGGAAGTCGCTAAAAATTTAGCTTCACCCATTTATCCAGTCTCCGCTGGAGCCTTAACCGGTCTCTCTACAGGTGGTCGTGGGGAAACATATCGCATCAGAGTGCTACAAGCCGCTTCCCCCAACTCAACTGTAGTGCGTCGTGGTACTGCGGAATTGATCGTACCCTACGAGCAACTGTCTAGTAAATTGCAGCAGTTGAATCGTAAGGGCAGTAGAGTTATTAGCATTACTGCCGTATAAATAGGGAATCGGGAATTAAGTGAGGAGTTAGGAGTGAGGAGTTAGAGGTGAGGAGTGAGGAGTTAGAAGTTATGAGTTTTAAATTCCTAACTATACCCCTACCCTTAACTCTTAACTCTTGACTCCTAACTCCTAATTTTTCCAACTACTAATTACAAAAGGAAAATTACCAATGGCTATTACAACAGCAGCGTCCCGTCTAGGAACGGAACCTTTTAGCGACCAATCTCCTGTAGAACTGCGTCCCAATGCAACTAAAGAAGATATAGAAAGAGTAATCTCTGCCGTCTATCGTCAGGTGTTGGGCAACAACTATATATTGGCATCTGACCGCCTTACAAGTGCTGAATCTATCCTGCGCGATGGAAAAAATACAGTGCAAGAATTTGTGCGTCAAGTCGCCAAATCAGAACTGTACAAATCCAAGTTTTTCTACGACAATTTCCAAACTCGCGTTATCGAACTGAACTATAAACATTTGTTAGGCCGTGCCCCTTATGATGAGTCTGAGGTGGTCTATCACTTGGACTTGTACCAAAACAAGGGATATGAAGCCGACATCGATTCTTATATTGATTCGGCAGAGTATCAATCTAACTTTGGTGAAAATATAGTGCCTTACTATCGCGGCTTTCAAACCCAAACAGGACAGAAAACTGTGGGATTCAGCCGGATATTCCAACTTTATCGTGGCTATGCTAGTAGCGATACTTCCCAACTCAAAGGCAAGTCCTCGCGTCTTGCTGCCGAACTAGGTCGCAATAGTGCATCTATTGTTGTTCCTCCATCTGGTGCTTCTTCTGGTTTTTCATACGTTGCTTCTGAAAAAGGTGTTACCCCCAACAGTACTTTTGGTGGTGCGGGAACATTTGGTAAAGAAGGCAGACTTTACCGCATTGAAGTGGCAGGTGTTTTTGGTGCTGGATATCCTAGCACACGCCGTGTCAATCAAGCGGTGGTAATACCTTATGAAGAACTATCTAGTTACTTCCAGAGAGTGGTAAAACAAGGTGGTAAAATAGCTAGTGTGAAACCGCTTTAGTGTCATTTGTCAATAGTCATTAGTCATTGATTAATGACTGTTGAAAATTTGAAATTTAAAATTTGGAAGTGATATTATGGTTGGACAAGTTAGTGGTAGAACTAGTAGTCGTAACTTCCGGTATGAAGTAGTTGGTTTACGCCAAAGCGAAGAAACCCAAAAAAACAACTATCCCATTCGTTCTAGTGGCAGTGTGTTTATCACAGTGCCAGAGAACCGGATGAATCAAGAAATGCAGCGAATTACTCGTTTGGGTGGCAAAATAGTCAGTATTCAGCCATTAAACGCTGAAACGACAAATAGCGAACAAAGCGATCATCCTTCTTCCTAATGAATTCCAGTCCACAGAAATTTGAAGATTTATCCGCGACAGGTGATAATGCCGATGGTGGATCTTTAACAGTAGAACAAGCGATCGCAAATCTAGAAAGTGAAGATTTAGGTTTGCGATTTTATGCTGCTTGGTGGTTGGGTAGGTTTCGCATAAGTGAACCAGCTGTGGTTACAGGACTGATCAAAGCTTTAGAGGATGAAGCCGACAGAACACCAGAAGGCGGATACCCTCTAAGACGGAACGCAGCTAGAGCCTTGGGAAAACTAGGCGATCGCCAAGCAGTCTCACCTTTAATTGCGTGTTTAGACTGCTCAGATTTTTATGTGCGGGAAGCAGCAGCACAATCTTTAGAAATGCTAGGTGATCCGGTTTGTATTCCTGCCCTGATCAAGCTATTAGCAGCAGGTTTACATGGAGAACAGCTTGTCTCACAGCAACCTGATTTATCTCAACCCTACGAAGCCATTTTAGAAGCCTTGGGAACCTTGAGGGCGAATGAATTCACCTCTTTGGTAAAACCATTTTTAGAGCATCCAATCGAATTGGTACAATATGCCGCCGCACGAGCGATGTATCAATTAACCGAAGAACCAGCTTATGGAGAACGGTTGGTAAAGGCTTTGGCAGGTGAGAGATTGCAATTGCGTCGAGCAGTGTTAGCAGATTTGGGAGCTATTGGCTATCTACCCGCAGCAGATGCGATCGCACAGACTCTTGCTGAAAATAGCCTGAAACTCATTTCTCTCAAAGGATTACTAGAACATCAAGTCAATCACACAACACCAACCACTTTGTCAGAAGATGCGATTAAAGTGATTAATTTGATGGACTCGCTATTGTAGTCATAAATTGTAGAGAGTAAGTTGTTATTAATACGTTACAAAAAATGTTTATCACAGATAAACCCCCAACCCAACTACAAAATCAGGGTTAGGGGGTTTATGTATGATGTCAACTACGGATAACTTAAGCTACAATTGGCTGACGGCTAATTACTCATGAAAAATTGTTATGAATAACAGCGATCTTGCCCAAATATTGATCCGTGCTGTACAAGAAGCAGATTCGTCAGAGCGCTTAGTAGACGCAGTTCAAGAGTTAGCAGCAGCCAGTATAGAGGAATCTGTTCCTACTCTAATTGCAGCTTTGGGCTACAACAATCCAGGAGCGGCGGTGGCGGCGGTAGATGGACTAATTGCGATCGGGGAAGCCGCAGTATCGCCACTATTGGAACTAATTGATGACTATAACTATGGTGCTAGAGCTTGGGCGCTTCGTGCCTTAGCAGGAATTGGCGATGTTCGGGCGCTGGATACCTTGTTGGAGGCAGCAAAAACCGATTTTTCTTTAAGTGTGAGGCGAGCAGCTGCTAGAGGATTAGGCACTTTGCGCTGGCATCAAGTACCGCTGGAGAAAGTAGAATCTGTTCAGACTGAGGTATTAGAAGCGCTATTATTAATTTCTCAAGATCCAGAATGGGTAGTCCGTTATGCAGCAGTGACGAGTTTAGAAACATTAGCCATTGCAATCGCAGTTACTTTACCCGAGCAAGCGTCGCAGATTACAAATCAACTTCAGCAAATACTCGATACCGATGCCGATCTCGGAGTTCGCACCCGTGTCAAGTTCGCACAAGAAAAAATTCAGCAGCAACAACATCAAGAAGTATTTGCACCGAAAAGAAAGTTACAAGATACTGAAGTTGAAGTGCCTCATCGTGGTGGTGGTAGGCGTTAAGCAATTCAAAATTTCTAGCAGTCGGAAAATTCGGCTTGGTGGTTATAAACCTCGTCTACACGAGGTTTTACCCGCTTGTGCGGGCTAAAAATAAAGGGCTTAAACCTTTGCTAATTTTTTTTAGCTCAAATCGCTAGTCTTTTTTTATGTAGCCACGTTCGTCCTTGGTGTGCCGGAGGCATCATTCCATTGACTGCGATTAATCGGACAATAAAGACTGAATTTCTGCCTGGATATTGCCACGGGCAGAGGGTTCAGCGAACTCTAACATTAAAGGCGTAAAATAGATACGCGATCGCTGTAAAAATCGTTCTAAAACTTTCTGACGACCCATGATATAGTCCTTCTCTGGAAGCCAGCCATATTCCTGGCGAATAGCATGGGCATATTCTTCATATTCCACCGAGTGAGCCGCTAAAATCGCTAAATCTGCATCAATTAGAACTTGGCTATCACAGTCGTTCACCGCAGCTTGGTGGTCTTTAGTATTCAAAATGAGACGCGTAACAGTAGTTATAGTACTTTTTGGAATATCTAAAGTATTCAGTAACTCAAAAGCATAGTCTGCGCTTCGCTCTTCATTATCTTTAGCTTCAGTGTCATACACTACATCGTGAAACCAGGCAGCTAGTTGAACAGCAGCTAGGTTATTGGTGTAGCCTTGTAAAATCTGAATTGTGCTAAGAACACGATCGATGTGTTTTAGTGTATGGTAGTAGCGACTAGGGGTAGAGTAAGCTGCAACCAACGAATTAAAGGCTTTTTCAGCCGCTACCTGGTCAACACCAAAAGATTGGAGTGTATGTTGCCAGTTAGAAAATAAAATATCCATAAAGTTTTCTGTAGGCATAGAGTGAGTATACCCATTCTTAGTATTGGAAAAAACAAGTACATCCTGTTCAAACGACAGAGGGAAGATGCAATAAGAGAAAAAGCTGGAAAATCCTTCCCTTATGCCCAGTTATCTGTGTTTCTCAAAATTCTGCTCGTTAAAAGCCACTACTTAGAATTCTCTTGCTGTCAGACTTAAATTGCAACTTGGCAAACCATTAGATATGGTGACAGCTAAATGAAAGCGTCAAAATAGAAGACACAGGCTTTGTACAAAAAGCCTTGCCTTGATTAACGGAGTTTATTATCAGTGGTATTACAAGTACAAACAAGCACCTACGAAGCTAAAACCCAAGAAATTGCTAAACAACTTCTAGCAGCAACGCAGGAAAATCGTTCGTTTTTTTCTTCACTGCGGGATCAAATGCGCTGGGATGATAAATTATTAGCTTGGGCAATGAGTAATCCTGGATTACGGGTGCAATTATTTCGATTTATAGATACACTGCCTGCTTTGCACAGTAAATCAGAAATTGCCTCACATTTACAAGAATATTTAGGAGATGAATCTGTAGAATTACCGACAGCTTTGAAGGGAATGCTAAACTTTGCTAACCCTGATTCTATGCCAGGACAAGTTGCTGCTACAACCGTCGGTACAGCTGTTGAGACTCTTGCACATAAATATATTTCTGGGGAAAATATTAAACAAGTCATCAAAACAGTTGAACGACTGCGAAAAGAAAAAATGGCTTTTACCATTGATTTACTTGGTGAAGCGGTGATTACCGAAGCCGAAGCGCAGTCTTATCTAGAACGCTATCTAGAATTAATGCAACAATTGGTAGAAGCATCAAAGAATTGGGCAGCTATCCCGGCTATTGATGAGGCTGATGGTGAACCGATACCCAAAGTTCAGGTTTCTGTGAAGTTAACGGCGTTTTATTCTCAATTTGATCCTTTAGATGCTAAAGGTAGTGAGGAGCGAGTTAGCGATCGCATTCGGATTCTCTTACGTCGTGCTAAAGAGTTGGGTGCAGCTGTGCATTTTGATATGGAACAGTATGCTTATAAAGACATAACTCTCAGCATCTTGAAAAAACTCTTGCTAGAAGAGGAATTTCGGCAACGCACAGATATTGGCATGACAATTCAAGCATATCTGCGTGATAGCGAGCAAGATGCCAAAAACGTAATTTCTTGGTTAAAAGAACGCGGTTATCCCCTGACAATCCGCTTGGTGAAAGGCGCATATTGGGATCAAGAAACTATTAAAGCAGCCCAGAAGCATTGGAAACAGCCAGTTTACAACGACAAAGCCGCAACTGATGCTAACTTTGAAACCATTACTCAGTTATTGCTAGAAAATCATCAATATGTGTATTCTGCCATTGGTAGCCATAATGTGCGATCGCACTCTCGCGCCATTGCCATCGCTGAAAGTTTAAATGTCCCCCGCCGTCGCTTTGAATTACAAGTCCTTTACGGTATGGGTGATAAAATTGCAAAAGCATTGGTTGACAGGGGTTATCGGGTAAGAGTTTACTGTCCCTACGGTGAATTGTTGCCGGGAATGGCGTATTTAATTCGCCGATTGTTAGAAAATACAGCTAATAGTTCATTTTTACGCCAAAATCTCGAAAATAGACCAATTGATGAGTTATTAGCGCCGCCAATTGTCAAAGAAGAAAAATCTTTAACTCCTAACTCTCATTTCCTCGGTGCAGCTGATACCGATTATGCGGTGGAAGAGATCAGAACAAAAGCGGCGCAAGCTTTCCAAAGCGTTCGTCAACAATTGAGTAAAACTTATTTGCCGTTAATTAATGGGGAATATGTTGATACGTCGGAATTTGTTGATTCTCTCAACCCTTCTAATTTCAGTGAAGTAGTTGGTAAAGTAGGCTTAATTAGCGTTGAACAGGCTGAACAGGCGATGCAAGCAGCCAAAGCCGCATTTCCTGGGTGGAGGAAAACACCCGCGAAACAACGCGCTGATATTTTGCGGAAAGCGGGTGATTTGATGGAACTCCGCCGCGCCGAACTTTCAGCTTGGATAGTTTTGGAAGTTGGCAAACCAGTTAAGGAAGCTGATGGAGAGGTTTCGGAAGCGATAGACTTTTGTCGGTACTACGCTGATGAGATAGAAAGGCTGGATAAAGGTGTTAATTATGACCTTGCCGGAGAAACTAACCGTTATATCTACCATCCACGGGGGATTGTTGTAGTAATTTCTCCCTGGAATTTTCCTCTAGCGATCGCTTGCGGAATGACTGTTGCAGCTTTAGTTTCAGGCAATTGCACTCTCCTTAAACCTGCGGAAACATCTTCTGTGATTGCAGCGAAACTCACAGAAATTTTGGTAGATGCTGGTTTTCCCAAGGGTGTCTTTCAATATGTGCCAGGGAAAGGTTCGCAAGTCGGTGCTTACTTGGTAAATCATCCTGATACTCATGTAATTGCTTTTACTGGTTCTCAAGAAGTTGGCTGTAGAATTTACGCAGAAGCCGCAATCTTAAAACCTGGACAAAAGCACATGAAACGTGTGATTGCTGAAATGGGCGGCAAAAATGCCATCATTGTTGATGAAAGTGCTGATTTAGATCAAGCAGTTGTAGGGGTAGTGCAATCGGCATTTGGTTACAGTGGACAAAAATGTTCTGCGGCTTCCAGGGTGATTGTGCTGGAGCCGATTTATGAAGCCTTTGTGCAACGATTGGTAGAAGCGACAAAATCCTTAAACATTGGAGAAGCAGAATTACCTAGTACCCAAGTTGGGCCTGTGATTGATGCTAATGCCCGCGATCGCATCCAGAAGTATATTGAGATAGGTCGGCAATCAGCTGAGGTAGCCTTGGAATTACCAGCACCTAAACAAGGATATTTTATTGGCCCTGTGATTTTTAGTGAAGTATCACCCAATGCAGTAATTTCCCAGCAAGAAATTTTTGGCCCTGTGCTGGCGATAATTCGGGTAAAAGATTTCCAGGAAGCGTTAGCAGTCGCCAACGGGACAAACTACGCTTTAACTGGAGGACTTTATTCTCGAACACCTTCGCACATTCAGCAGGCGCAGACAGAATTTGAAGTTGGGAATTTGTACATTAACCGCAACATTACCGGAGCGATCGTTGGGCGGCAACCCTTTGGTGGATTCAAACTTTCTGGAGTCGGTTCTAAAGCAGGTGGCCCTGATTACCTATTGCAATTCCTAGAACCACGTGCGGTAACAGAAAATATTCAGCGCCAAGGTTTTGCACCAATTGAAGGTGCAGATTAAACTACAAAAGTAGTTAGGGTATATATTCCAAGAGATTTGGGTTAAAGCTTAATCTTTCCTAACCATCCTAGAACTTACGCAAACAGAAAATTTCCAGGTAGAGGCAATTCATGAATTGCCCCTACAATATGTAGTTTTGCGTAAGTCCTACATCCTTAAAAAGGTATCCCAGCACATCCCAAATTTAGGTTACTTTCCCTCTGGAAAGGTAAAATCAGGGTTTGAAGCTATGAGTGAGTACACGATTTATCTGTTTTAGTATGAACAAAAAATGGGCGGTCAAGCGAATCACTATAAACCTGGCATCAAATGAAGCCAAGAACCTCGAAAAATATTGTGAACAGACAGGCAGACCAGCGACGGATGTGATTAGAGAACTCATTCGAGCCTTGCCACAGACGAAATAAAAGTAGATTTGCGAACCATTTCACTTTGGTTGATTCTCAAGATATAAATATTAGAATTTGGGTAATTTTTGGAGAGGCAGGTAAAAACTGAGTAAAGGCGTGCTACGCTCGCCGTAAACGATCACAGCACGCCGAAAACAAAATGACGTGATTACTATATTTAGTTACAAAATGAGGGCTGAGAAACTGTTTATACGGTTCGGCGACTACTTTAGTCTGTCATCACTTCCATCAAAGAATAATTTCTAATCCTTGTTTTTTAGTATTTTCGCAACAAACAACAGCAAAGAAAGTAGCAAATATCCAGTTGGAAGTGTTTGATTTTATGATTACCGCTCTTGAATTACTCTTGTCAGAGTAAACTGAAAACCTTTGTCCAAATCTACAACACCTTCTACTATAGTCATGATTTTTCTGGACTGGGACTTGACAGGTCAAGGTAAGGCTTCAATCAGTTCACGAATCACGTCTATTGCTGGTTTGCCTGTTTGTTCACAATACTTTTCAAGATTCTGAGCTTCATCTAATGTCAAGTTTAAGGTAATTCGCTTAAGCGCCTTTTTCTTGCTGGAGATTGCCAAATGGGGAAATTTAAGTGCAGCAGTTTTATTCATTGATTGATAAGCTAGATATATACAAACTTTCCTTATCAAGCTTGCCAATTTTGAAACGTCTTTACCAGTGAAAATCAAGATTTTGAGATTGAACTTAAGCGTTAAGCTCCAAACACATTACTGAAAGTAGAAGGTATTAAATTACTAGTGCCATACGGAATAAATCAACTATTGCGGTTGCTGCAAGAAGCTTTTGGCTGAAGACCTTGTATCAGCAACGATCCACAGTCCAGATTTTATGTTAATAAGTTGTGTTAAATTACCGAAACAATTAGATTCCTAAAGATGGCTGACATGAGTAAGGATTTTGGACATACAACTATTTGAAATTTCTGCAAGATGAAATTGTTCCTTTGTGATAGCTATCACCTCATATCTATAGCAACCTAGTAGATAATCCTTTTAGTTAAAGGCGATTACCCAAACGTGAGTTAATACATGACTTTACAGAATTGGAGACGAAAGCGTGGCGTTGCACTTACTACCAAGGGTTTACAAAAGATTAAGGAAGCTAAGCATCAGTCAGAAGCAAAAGAAAATTTTGGAAACAGATATACTCTTGAAGAAATGAGTGCCCGCTCCGGGTTATATTCTGCTACCATCTCGAAAGTCTTGAATCGAGAAGGAGGGGTTGATAAACAAACTATTGAAAAGCTTTTTTCAGCTTTCAATTTAAAAATAGATAAAAGTGACTATTTAAGCTCAATTAATCGCCTAGATTGGGGAGAAGCTATCTTTAACCCAGTTTTTTATGGACGTACAGAAGAACTTACTACCCTAGAGCAATGGATTCTTAATGAACACTGCCGATTGATTGCACTATTAGGGATAGGAGGTATTGGGAAAACGACGCTCTCTGTAAAGCTTGCTCAACAGATTCAGGACAACTTCGAGTATGTGATCTGGCGATCGCTACGAGAAGCCCCACCTGTTAAATTTATTCTAAGTAACCTGATCCAATTTTTATCTGACGAGCAGGAAACAGAAGGTAACTTACCAGAAAGCTTTAGCGATCGGGTATCAAGACTCCTCTACTATTTGCAAAATCATCGCTGTTTGGTGATCCTTGATAATGCAGAGTCAATTCTCCGCAGTGGTAGCCGCGCCGGACTTTATCGAGAAGGATATGAAGAATACGGTGAGCTTTTAAGACGGATAGGAGAAGCAACTCACCAAAGCTGCTTAGTGCTGACTAGTCGTGAAAAACCGAAAGAAGTGGCATTACTGGAAGGAGAAGCATTATCTGTTCGCTCATTACTATTGAGTGGCTTGAAAGTAGCAGAAGGGCAAGAAATCTTAAAATTCAAAGGGCTATCTGCGGTAGAGGATGAATGGAAAGTAATGATTGAGCGCTATGCAGGCAATCCCTTAGCCCTAAAGATAGTTGCTACAACCATTCAAGATATTTTTGGTGGTAATGTCACTGAATTTTTGCAACAGGACACGGCTGTTTTTGGCGACATTCGTGATGTTTTAGAGCAGCAGTTTGAGCGCTTGTCAGATTTAGAAAAGGATATCATGTACTGGCTAGCGATTAATCGTGAGTCGGTTACACTCTCAGAATTGCGAAACGACATAATATCACCAGTTGCACAATCAAAATTACTAGAGGCAATAGAATCGCTGGGGAGGCGATCGCTAATCGAGAAAGCTACGCCTACGCTAATTGGAAAAACTGGATCACTTTTTACCCTCCAGCCTGTAGTTATAGAGTATGTGACTAGTAGCTTGATAGAAAGCGTCTGTAAAGAAATTATCGCTCACAATATTGATTTATTCAGGAGTAAAGCTCTAACAAAAGCGACAGCAAAAGAATATGTTAGGGATACTCAAATTCGCCTCATCATCAAACCAGTTATAGATGGGCTGCTTACTGCCTTTAGAAGTAAAAAAAACCTAGAAAATCACTTAGCTCAAATTTTAGCAACCCTACGACAGATATCCCCCCTAGAACAAAGTTATACAGCAGGAAATGTCTTTAACCTGCTTTGTCATTTAGAAACTGATCTCAGCAATTATGATTTTTCTTATCTAACTATTTGGCAAGCCGACTTACAGAATGTAAAGTTGCATAATGCAAATTTTGCTCACACACATCTAGCCAAGTCTGTTTTTATCGAAACCTTTGGTGGTATTTTTTCAGTAGCCTTTAGCCCTAATGGTAAACTTTTAGCTACTGGTGATACCAATGGAGAAATTCGCTTGTACGAAGTTGCTAATAGTCAGCAACTTCTGACTTGTAAGGGTCATACTGGTTGGGTTTGGTCAGTCTCCTTTAGTCCCGACGGTGAGATTCTTGCCAGTGGCAGTAATGACCAAACAATAAAACTGTGGGATACCAGTACTGGTCAGTGTTTAAAAACTTTTGAGAGTCATAGTGGTGGGGTTCGTTCGGTCACTTTTAGTCCTGACAGTCAGGTTCTTGCTAGTGGCAGTGATGACCAAACAGTGAAGCTATGGAATATCAGTACAGGCAAATGTTTGAAAACGTTACAGGAAAATGGTTGTAGTGTATGGTCTGTTGCCTTTAGTCCAAAAGGTGATGTGTTGGTAAGTGGAAATGATGACTATAAGGTAAGGCTGTGGGATATTAACAGCAATTCATGTATTCACACTTTAGAGGGTCACACTCAACGGGTCTACTCAGTCACTTTCAGCCCTGACGGTAATACACTAGCTAGCGCCAGCCATGACCAAACAGTTAAACTCTGGGGCACAAGTACTGGTAAATGTATTAAAACTTTGCAGGGACATACAGATTTGGTACATTCAGTTATTTTCAGTGTAGATGGTAGCGCTCTTGTTAGTTGCGGTGATGACCAGACAGTTAGGGTATGGGATTTCGTGAGTGGTCAATGCCTTAAAACTCTACAAGGACACAAAAGTAGGGTATGGTCGTTAGCAATATGTATAAATCAAAATATTTGTGCTAGTAGCAGTGACGATCAAACTATAAAATTATGGAATATCAGTACTGGTCGATGCATTAAGACTTTCCAGGGTTACAACAATGGGATATGGTCAGTTGCTGTGAGCCCAACTGATAATAATATTCTTGCCAGTGGTAGTAATGACCAAACAGTGACACTGTGGGATATTACGGTTGGTAAGTGTATCAACACTTTACGGGAACATGGTAGGAGAGTTACATCAGTTAGCTTTAGCCCTGATGCTCACTTGCTTGCTAGTGGTAGCGAAGACCAAACCGTAAGGTTATGGGATCTAAGTACTAGTAAATGCCTTAAAATATTGAAAGGACATAGTAATCGAGTTACATCAGTTACTTTTAGTGCCGACAGCTATTTTTTGGCAAGTGGTAGCGATGACCAAACAATAAGAATATGGGATATTACCACTGGCCAATGTCTCAATACTTTACGAGAACATAGTGGTAGAACATGGTCAGTCACCTTCAGTCCTGACAGTCATGTATTAGCTAGTGGTAGTCACGATCAAACAGTGAAACTTTGGGATGTTCTTACTGGCAGATGCCTTCATACTTTACAAGCTCATACCGAATGGGTTTGGGCAGTTGCCTTTAGCCCAAATGGTCGTATACTAGCTAGCGGTAGCGGAGACCAAACGATTAAACTCTGGGATGTCAGCACTGGTCACTGTATTAAAACTTTGCAAGACCATACAAATACTGTATATTCAGTCGCTTTTAGTCCGGATGGTCGTATGCTGGCGAGTGGTAGTGGAGACCAAACAGTTAAGCTTTGGGATGTTAAGACAGGTAGCTGTTTAAGAACTTTATTAGGACATAGTAGATGGGTTTGGTCAGTCACATTTAGTTCTGATGATCAGACTGTGGTCAGTTGTAGTGAAGATGAGACAATTAAGATTTGGGATGTACAAACAGGTGAATGTTTGAAAACTTTGAAAAGTAAAAATCCTTATGAGGGAATGAATATCACTAGCATAAGTGGCTTAACTGAGTCTCAGAAGGATACTTTAAAAGCTCTAGGAGCAGTTGAGTATTAAAGGAGACTTTATATTAAAGTTATAATACAAAGTCAAGCCAGCTTGGAACAAGTGCTAATTCAATTAGTTATTTTGTCTTTCAATAGCGAAACTGCACCTAAAATGGTATATGCTAGCATTCCTAATCCAGCAGATGCTTCGGGTACTGGTACTGGCTGAAGCGCTGAGAATGCTAATTCTCCAATTAGCTTATGAGCAGTAGTTGTAGGATGCACTCCGTCCCAAAACAAAAATTCTTTAGGGTTGCAGGAAACTTGTTGTGTGGGAATATCTATAGGCACTACTGATAAGTCTTCGCTAAGGCAAGAGTTAGTAACGTTTGTAAAACCGAATTCCTCTGGAGCGGCAACGATTCTATCGAATAGAGAATTAACATTCAGTTCTATAATGTTGATATCGGGACTTAATTGTTGACTCAAAACTTTGAGTTCTGTATTCAAGCTAGAGTTATGTTCGCTGCTGAATGTGCTAAATAAGTTGGAACGTTGACTAGTGAAATTTGCAAAAGGCGATTTTCCCAAATCTGGTAAGTTGACGACCATGATATCTTTAGCACCATCAGCAACAAGTGATGTCAACGCTGTTGATAAATTTACCACTGTATTGCTAGGATTTGGCTCACCATCGAAAAAGTAACTTAGGTAGTCATTAGTTCCAGCCCAAATAATATATAGAGCATTAGAATCGGCAGCTTCTGCTGCTACAAAGTTATTTATCTGTTGCTGCAATCCTGGTAAGGTAGCTAAACCAATATTCTCAGTTCCTGTAGTCGCACCACCAAAAGCAAAGTTATTTTTCAGATTTAATGTTAATCCTAGATCATCGGCAAGATAATCAACCCAATTTGGACCATTAGAAAAATGCCCATTATAGTATGTTGGACTTGGGGGGATAATTTCATTAGTGGCATTAAATACATTACCAATATCAGATAAACTATCTCCAAAGACATAAATGTTGTCATAATCTTTTGCTAATACTTTGATTGGAGATATCAAAGATACCAGCAAAAATCCTGTTGTTATAATTTGTCTTTGCACAGTTAATTCCTTAATCTAATTTCAAACTCGTAAAGATGCCCTGAGAAAAATATCGCTTCTTTCTAAAAAGTTTTTTTTGCTAATTTAGAACTTTCAAGAGGATGAGGGGCTAACGCCACATTACCCCAGCGCATTACACTTGCAGAGGCAACACCTGCTGCACCAGAACCATAAATGAGAACTAAGTCATTTTCGTGAATCTTACCTAAATGTGCAGCATGATAGAGATTTGCCACAGTCAGTACTGGCCCTATATTTGCATATAGAGGGTAGAGATCGATCGTGCGCTCTGGGTCAATACCCAATAGCCGCGTGCAGAAGCGTGTCATCCAAGCAGTAGGGGTATTGAAAAGAAAAAAGTCGATTTGCTCTAACGTTACACCAGCAGATGCGATCGCACCCTCACAACATATAGAAAGAAACTCCGCAGCTGTTTCGCGTAGAGCTTTCGCACCCTTACCAGTCTGCATACGGACTCGTGAATTTCCTTGTTCATCTTTTGTCAGTTCAGCAGATACGACCTCACATAGCGCACCTGTATGAACTGTCTTAGTACCAAGAATACCCTGATTTCCTTGCAATGAACTGACTACAAAGGCTCCAGCACCATCACCAAGAAACCAAGACACAGTATCTTGCTCGTCAAAAACGCGAGAATAGGAACATGAAATAACTACTAGTACATTACGATACTCTCCCGCTCGCACCAAAGCAGAGGCAGTTTGAAGTACAACTGGCGTACTCCCACAGGTTCCATCAAGATTCCATGCAGCACCTACAAGACCGAGTTTACGGGCAAGAAAGGCGGCATTGCCAAATCCAATTTGTTCTGGCCAAACTGAGGCCACAATCATCAAATCAATATCATTAACAGAAAGTTTGGCTGCATTCAGGGCATCTGTTGCCGCGCGATACTCCAAGGTCAAGGAGGACTCCTCATGACTCAGCAGCCAGCGTTCAATAGTACCACGAAAGGGATCTGATAGATAAGGCAACATTTCCATATCAAATTCGTTAGCTGGAGGGGTTCCAGTCAGCGAAAACATCCTTGCCAATCCTTGTTGTTCAGCCTGAGTTATTAGCTCAGGGTACTTTTCTACGTAATAGTTATTGGTACGTCTAATAGTTGGAAAACTTAGTGCAATTGAGCGAATACCTACTGGGGAATGCACCATATAAAAATTTTTTCTTATCTTAATAGTTGGTAGCGCCCTGTGAAATTAGGCTTTGATTTCGACTTTGAGCGGGTGCTATTTGGGTGGGATCTATGATTACATCAACCACAAATGGGTCAGTCGCTGCGATCGCTTTTTCTAACGCTGCTTGGATGTCGTACTCTGTTTCAACGCGGATACCATCAGCTCCCATCCCCTGAGCAATCTTGACGAAATTCGCTTGGGGAATCGTTGCATCCACGTCCTTGAAACCCACATACGTCATCCCCTGTTCGCACATATTGTAACGCCCGTCGTTGAGTATAATCCAGACGGCAGGAATTTGGTAGGCTACCGCAGTGTTTACCTCGCTGTTCATGAGCATAGCACCATCTCCAACAATGGCGACGGCTTTACCTCGACGTGCTAGCGCAGCGCCAACGATACCAGTACAAGTATGACCCATAGCCGAGAACCCTGTGCTGGCACGAAAACGTCCCGGTTTTGCAAATTGCAAGAAGTTAATTGCCCAAGCAAATGAGTTTCCACCCTCAGCCAACACCAATGCATCACTTCCTTCAACGATTACCTGTTGAATCCCATTCATCAATATATTCGGTAGAACTAGATTGCTAGTGCATGGATGAACTACATTATGTACTGGTCTCGATAGTGACAGGGCAGTTGACAGACTAAGATTCTCTGGAAAGTATCTCAACAGAGCCTTCACAAAAAGTCTCACATCGGAGTGGATGGCTAACGTCTCAACAGATGGATATGCGCTTCCTGGAACTTTGGGGTCTATGTCAACATGCAAAAAGCCTTGCCTGGGAATCATCTCAGGGTTCCAGAAGGAGGTAAATTCGCCAAGACGTGTTCCTAATACTAGGATGTGCCTTGGACGTTGCTCCCTCATGTACCTGAAAACAGACTCATGCCCACCAAAGCCGGTAACGCCTACAAATTGAGGATGATCTTCAGGAAAAATACCCTTAGCTCGTGGTGAACACATTACGGCAGCCCCTGTTCTCTCGGCAAGCTGACGAATATCTTCTCCTGCACCCCGTGCCCCGAAGCCCACCCAAATTGCAAACGGCTCCTCAGAGAGTAAGTGAACACATTTGGCTATCGTCTCCTCACTTGCTGTTGCCACAGCCTGAGACAAAGTTAGTCGTGGCAAAGATGTATTTACAGAACTTGTCTGGATGTTTGTCGGAATACTGATATGAGCTACAAATCCTCCAGGTTGTGCTAGACCAAGAGCAATCCTTCGATCAACCTCTGGAAGCTCATCGCTGGATTCGAGGGTTGTTGCATAATGGAATATTGTCCCCGAAGTAAAAATATCTGCACTAGGCATAGTGTAGTTGCTAGTTTCCTGACAAGCCCAACGACCACGCTGTAGTGAAGAGGTCGAAGCTGACACTAAAATAACCTTAGCACCCTCCCAACGGGCAGCTAATAGCCCTGTCAAAGCATTGGTGATCCCCGGCCCTGTAGTAGTGAATACCACAACTGGGCGATCGCTAGCAAAGTGCGCCTCAATGGCCGCAAAGGCTGCTCCAGCTTCGTGGCGAAAGTGCAGCACCTGCATGGAACTTTGATGTAATGCAGCCCACACTGGGGCGATCGCACCTCCCGAAACCCCAAAGGCATACTCTACTCCCATATCTCCTAGCATTTTAACCACTGCCTCTGCTACCGAAGAAGGTCTAGATGGCTTGCTATGAGATTGCTGTTCAGTGGAGTTTAATTGTTCAGTGGTATTCGCTTGTGTGTCCTGAAATTTAAGATGCATACAAACTATACTTATTAGGAATAATTTCCCCTGTTGAAGTAACATTATCCCACACGCTAAACTCAGCAATATTACTTTTTTTAGATAACTACCATACAAATTTTTTAGTACTGCTTTTGTAAAGCAGTTAGTTAGAAACCTTAAAACGACCCTCACACTTTGCCTTGCCAATCTTTTAGCAGTTGAGAATCTGATACAGGGAATGTCTAGAGAATTCAACAATATGATGTAGACGTTGCGCGTAGCTTGCGGTGATCACTGAACTTTGTCGCAAGCTACGCGCAATGTTTCGTAGAGAAGTGCGGGCTGCGCCAACGTAGATGGGTTAACCTGTTTTCCAGTTTATGAGAACTGAACACTATAGAATCAAGCTGTGGAGTATAAAAAGGTGATTAACTTCAATCAGTATAAAGCTTTAACTTTCGATTGTTATGGAACCCTGATTGATTGGGAGAACGGCATTTTAGGAGCGCTCAAGCCACTTTTGCTGGCACACAACACTGATTTAGATGACAATCGAATTCTGGAACTTTTTGCTGAATTTGAAGCAGAACTGGAAAAGGGTGACTATATCAAATATCGGGAAGTTTTAAAGAGAGTAGTCGAGAAATTTGGTGAACAATTTGGCTTTGAGCCAACTGTCAAGCAACTAAATTCAATTGCTGATTCGATTCAGCATTGGCTACCTTTTCCCGATACAGTTGAGGCACTTAAAACCCTCAAGCAAAAGTTTCAACTGGTAATTATCTCCAATGTAGATGACGATCTATTTGCTTTTTCTGCAAAATACTTGGAGGTAGAATTTGACCAAATAATCACAGCAGAACAAGCAAAAAGTTACAAACCCTCCTTAAACAACTTCAGACTGGCTATTAAGAGAATTGATTTGCCGCTAGAGCAGATATTACATGTTGCTGCTAGTGTATATCACGATATCGTTACAGCCAAATCTTTAGGACTATCAACAGTCTGGGTAAACCGTCGAGCAGAAAAAAAAGGATCAAAAACCACAGAATCAGCATTAAGTCAACCTGACTTAGAAGTGCCTGATTTAAAGACTCTTGCTGCTTTGAGTTCATAGAAATGATACTGAGCAATAAGTGCTGAGTACCCAGCACTGTTTCGATGGGGATCTTTATCTGTAATGATTAGAACTCGAAGAGCTTTCACGCCAAGGAAGTCAAAAAACGAAACAGGGATTGCAACATAGATTGATTTTGCTTTACCCTGGAAAAATTACTACACCAGTTTGACGGCATGTTCGACCTCTTTTTGAGGGCGACACGCAAGGTACGAGTAAATCTTGTAGCAATGCTCTCTTTCTGGCTCTCCTTTCCTCAGCGCTTTGCCGATAAACTTGTTCAATAAAACACTTTGATAGCCTAAAACGATGAAAGCATCTGCTAATTTCGACTTTGAAGACGAGAAATTTAATGCACCGCCTTCTCAAGTCATCCCTTGGTGTCAGATGATTAATCCTCGGTATGGCACAGATGGTATGCAATCCCACGGTTTGGCGATTAAACTAGATAACGCCAATGCTGTAGGCTTTGTGCCAGATGATAATTGGCAGCAGGTAGAGCATGAATTTAGTTCTGGAGTCGAAACAGTTTTTATTAGCACTACTCCAAACTTGGTTTTAGTGCGTCGGGGGCCATTGTCTGTTAAGGATCGGGAAAGTGGTCTAAAATTGGGTACGCTTAAAGAGAATTATGATGCCTTTTTAGCAGATAAACTTAAATTTAAAACCTTTACTCGCTATCTAATTTTTATAGTGGGTGAAAATAAAAAATTTTTACACGAATCACCACTACAACTAACTCTTAATGGTGCTGCCGGAGCGAGTTTCAGCAAAACCTACTGCGAATATCAACAAGGTAAAGTAGTTAGTGGATTCGTGGCTGAACTAGAAAAAGCTTATGCTGTTTACCGCAAGCAACCTTTAACGCCAAAAGGCCCTTTGTTCCATGCTCACGGGATTTTTTGCCCGATAATTGAGTGTGAAGAAAGAGGTATTGAACCAAATACAGTTCTAGTCGCTTCAACTGTAGACTACAAACATCCCACGGTAGGGACTTTAACTCAATATTTAATAGCTTCGGATTCTCTGGAGTCTGCAATGATTTGCAAGACTTTTGAAGAATACAAAGATTTTGGGAAGGAACCTGTAAAATCAGAAACGCCTAAATTGGCAATGGCAGGAGTTTCTAACTCTTATGTTTATGCCGATGAAGATGATTTTGCTTATCCGCCGTATTAGATGGGATTGGGGATTGGGGAATGGAAAATGGGGAATGGGGAATGGGGAATTGGGAATTGGGAATTGGGTTATTAATTTTTCTCCCCTGCTCCCTCTGCCTCCCCTGCCTC